>JBBQBW010000142.1:0-6607 GCA_038318025.1 Burkholderiales bacterium
GGCGCCGCGGCCCTCGAGCAGCTCGCGCGCGGCATCCCGGGAGACGGACCGGAGGTGATGGTTTGCGACATCGCGATGCCGGGGGAAGACGGCTACGCCACCTTGAAGCGCATTCGCGACTGGGAAGCGTCGCAGCCGCCCCGTCGCAGCCGCCCGGCGATCGCGCTTTCCGCCTTCACCCAGCGAGAGGACCGCATCCGCGCGCTGAGCGCGGGCTTCCAGATGCACCTCACCAAGCCCGTCGCCCCGGCCGAGTTGGTGACAGTGCTCTCCAGCATCGCCCGCGGCATGCGCATGTAGTCCGGCACGGTTATTGCAGCTTGTCTCCCATGACCGACACCGGAGGCAAACCATGGCGGACAAAGACAAGGCCCTGGGCGTGACTCGCAGGGGCGAGGCGTGAATCCGATCGCCGCCGGCGCGCTCGAGGGCGGGCGCGTGGTGAACGTGAGCGGCGACCCGGTGGGCACCATCGAGGACGTCATGGTGGACCTGGTCGCCGGGACCATCGCCTTCGCCGTGCTCGCCGGGGGCCCGGAGCAGCGCTTCGCGGTGCCCTGGCAGGCGCTCAAGCCCGACGCCGCGCGCGACTGCTACGTTCTGGATTACGCGGCCGCGCGGTAAGTCATTCCGCCGCTATGGAAGGCGTTCCCCGGTCCATCGGCGCCGACTGGGAGCGCAGCAACTCGGTGACGGCTTCGTCGGGTTCCTGGTCGGCCGAATCAGTCGACACTGCGTAGTCGTGCCGGAACGGCTCCACCAGGCTTTCCTGGGAATCTCGCTCCGTCCGGATCGAGATCCTGGGCATGCTCCACTGCACCGACCCGAAAATGGTGGAGAACGCCACCTCGCTCGCGTCCCGCCCGGTGCCGATACGGATCAATCCCATGCGCGGCGAAATTCCCGACGGATCGAAGATGTACCAGCGATCGCCGATGAAGACCTCGACATAACAATGGAAATCGGTGGGGCCCATCGCGGGATCGGCGCCGTAGTCGATGCCGGTGACGAGCCGCGCCGGGAGGTTGAGGGCGCGGCACATGGTGATCATCAGGTGCGCGAAATCGCGGCAGACGCCGGTGCCGCACTCGAACGTGTCCAGCGCGGAAGTGCCGGCATGGCTCGAGCCCACCTGGAACGTGGTGCGGGTTCTGACCCACTCCCGGATCGCCTGCACGCGCTCGTAGCCCGGCTGCATGGCGCCAAACTCCTGGATCGCGGTCTGGACCATTCGATCGGACTGGCAATAGCGGCTCGGGTAGACGTACTGCAGCACCGAGGCGGGAAGCTCGGCGATAGGCGCCTCGCGAACGTCCGCGGGAAGCGCGAAGTGGTGCACCAGGTCGACGATCGCGTCGTAACGCAGCGTGAACGTGCCGGGCTGCTCGACGCGCATGCGCAGGTGGCGGTTGGGCGGCGTGCCGTGGACTTCCTCCTCGATATTCACGTTCGGGATGGTGGTGAGGCGCTCCCAGGTCACCCGCTGGTAGGCCGTGTTCGCCGGCTGGATCATGAACACGAAGTCGCTCGGCGAGAGCACTGTGTAGTCCAGGGCGATGGACAGGTCGAAGCGGATCATCGATGCATTCCTTGCATGTTTGTTGTCGTGTGGTCCGTTTATGACAGCAAAAGCCGCGCCGGTTTCCCGCATTCCGGCATTTGCGAGAACCGCGGGCCGCAAATCGCGTCTGTAGAGACACGCCCCGCGCGTCCATGGTGCCGAAGCGCGAATGCCCCATCGGACGCGGCGACGCGCCTCTGTAGGACAAGATGAAAGGAAGACGCAATGCCCCGCGAGCTCTGGAAAGGCGCCATCCAGTTCGGACTGGTCCACATCCCCGTTTCGCTCTTCCCCGCGGAGCAGAGCGACGAGCTCTCGTTCTCGATGCTCGATCGCCGTGACCTGCAGCCGGTGGGCTACAAGCGCTACAACAAGACCACCGGCGACGAGGTGGCGTACCAGGACATCGTCAAGGGCTACGAATGGAGCGAGGGGCAGTACGTGACGCTCGAGAAGGAAGATTTCAAGGCGGCGAATGTCGAGGCCTCGCAGTCCGTCGACATCATGGGCTTCGTGCCGCGCGAGTCGCTGCCCGCCTACGTGTTCGAGTCGCCCTACTACCTCGCGCCGGGCAAACATGGCGACAAGGGCTACGCGCTGCTGCGCGAGACGCTGGTGCGCACCGGGCGCGTGGGCATCGCGACCGTGGTGATCCGCACCCGCGCACACCTGGCAGCGCTCTACGCGGTCGACAAATGGCTGGTGCTCAACACGCTGCGCTACGCCAACGAGCTGCGCGATCCCGCCGAGCTCAAGGTTCCCGCGGACCTGAAGGATGCGAAGGTGACCGCGAAGGAAGTCGACATGGCCGAGCGCCTGGTGGACGACATGGCGATGGAGTGGAATCCGGCGCAGTACCACGACACCTATCGCGACGACCTGATGAAGTTGATCGAGGAAAAGGCCCACGGCAAGGCCAAGGCCGCGCCGAAGGCGAAGCGCGCGGCGACCGCCGAGGTGATCGACTTCGCCGCCCTCCTGGAAAGGAGCCTCGGACAGCGCCGCAAGGAGCCGGCCGCCGCCCCCCGCCGCAAGGAGGGCGCCGCGCACCGCCCGAAAGTTGCCGCCGCCAAGACCACTCGCCGCAAGGCCGCGCCCAGAACCGGCGCGCGCCGCGCCGCCTGAACCCCGTTGCAACCCCGAAGGAGAACTCCATGAAGATGCTTTTCTCGATCGCCGCCGGTGTCCTCGGCTACTGCTACTACCGTGGGCGGGAAACCCGCGATGCACGCCACCGCAGCGTGGTGAAGGAAGACCTGCACCGTTGGGAGGGCGAAGGCGGGAACGTGCCCGCAGTCGCAACCCCCTCCCCCGCTCCGACGCCCGAGTCCTCGCTGCCTTCCCGTGATCCGGTCATCCGCCACTGAGGCGCGGGGGCCGCGCCCGAAGGTCGCCCCCGACGGCGATACCCACGCCGTGGTGGCGGGCGTGCGCATCTCCAACCCGGGGCGCGTGCTGTTCGACGAGCTGGGCCTCACCAAGGCCGAGCTCGCGCGTTTCTACGCGAGCGTGGGCGACTGGATCCTGCCGGAGCTGAAGGAGCGCCCGCTGTCGCTGGTGCGCTGCCCCCAGGGGCCGGGCGAGGGCTGCTTCTACCAGAAGAACATCGACGCCAGCTTCTCCAGCGCCATCGACCGTGTCACGGTGGACCCGGGCGGCGGCGGTACCTACGCCGTGGCCAACTCGATCGAGGCGGTGGTGAGCCTGGTGCAGATGGGTGTCATCGAGCTGCACGTCTGGGGGTCGACCCGCCGCGACCTGGATCGGCCCGACCGGATGGTCTTCGACCTGGACCCCGACCCTGCCGTCGCCTGGCGCGAGGTGATGGGCGCCGCGCACCAGGTGCGCGAGCGCCTGGAAGCGCTCGGCCTCGAGGCCTTCCTCAAGACATCGGGCGGCAAGGGGCTGCACGTCGTGGTGCCGTTGAACCGCCGCCACGAGTGGGACGAGGTGAAGGCCTTCTCCCGCGCGCTGGCCGAGGCGATGGCGGCCGAGGCACCCTCGCTTTTCCTCACCCAGGCGTCGAAGAAGGATCGCGAGAACCGCATCTTCATCGACTACCTGCGCAATGGCGAGGGCGCCACTACCGTGGCCGCGTACTCCGTGCGCGCGCGCAAGGGCGCCCCGGTCTCCACGCCGCTGCACTGGGACGAGCTGGAGGGCCGCTTCAAGCCCGAGTCGCTGAATGTCGCCAGCGTGGCGCGACGCCTTGCCGGCCTGCGCTCCGATCCGTGGAAGTCGTTCCGCCGCAACGCGCACACCCTCACCGCAGCAATGAAGCGACAACTGGGAATCCAACCATGAACGAAAAGCTCGCGCACATCCCGACGCCGGAACCGCCGCAGCCGCCGGTGCCGCCGACCCCCGACAATCCCACCGACCCGCAGCCGCCGCCGCAACGGAAGCCGCCGGTCAACGTGCCGCCGACTCCCGCCGATACCCCACCGCCGCTGGGCGATCCGGTGCGGCCGAGACAGAATCCGCCGGTGCGGGACCCGGGCCCCGACGAGCAGCCCAATCCGAAGCGTTACTGAATCCGGGGGGGCCGCGTCCGGCCGCGGTCCCGTCGACGTCACACCATCTTCTCCGGTCGCACCCACTCGTCGTATTGGGTGGCGGTGACGTAGCCCAGGGCCAGCGCCGCCTCGCGCAGCGTGGTGCCTTCGTGGTGCGCTTTCTTCGCGATCTGCGCCGCCTTGTCGTAGCCGATGTGCGGCGCGAGCGCCGTCACCAGCATGAGCGAGCTCGCCACCAGCTGCGCGATGCGCTCGCGATTGGGCTCGATGCCGCGCGCGCAATTCGCCTCGAAGCTCTCCATGCCGTCGGCCAGCAGGCGCACGCTTTGCAGGAAGGCGTTGGCGATCACCGGCTTGTACACGTTCAGCTCGAAGTGCCCCTGGGCGCCGCCGAAGCCGATGGTGACATCGTTGCCCATCACCTGGCACGCGGCCATGGTGAGCGCCTCGGCCTGGGTGGGATTCACCTTCCCCGGCATGATCGAGCTGCCCGGCTCGTTCTCGGGGATCGAGATCTCGCCGATGCCGCTGCGCGGCCCGCTCGCCAGCAACCGGGTGTCGTTCGCGATCTTGGTGAGCGCCGCGGCCAGGGACTTGAGCGCCCCGTGGGCATGCACCATCGCGTCGTGGGTCGCCAGCGCTTCGAACTTGTTCGGCGCCGTAACCAGCGCGCAGCCGGTGAGCTCTGAAAGCTCCGCGGCCGCGCGCACCGCGAACTCGGGATGGGTATTGAGCCCGGTGCCGACGGCGGTGCCGCCGAGCGCCAGCTCCGAGAGGTGCGCGAGCGACGCCTCGACGTGGACCGCCGCGTGGTCGAGCTGCGAGACGTAGCCGGAGAACTCCTGGCCGAGCGTGAGGGGGGTGGCGTCCTGGAGGTGGGTGCGCCCGATCTTCACCACTTCCGCGAAGGCTTCCGACTTCGCGGCGAGTGTCGCGCGCAGGGTGGCGAGCGCGGGCAGCAGGCGCTTGCGGATCGCCACCACCGCGGCCACGTGCATCGCGGTCGGAAACACGTCGTTGGACGACTGGCCCCGGTTCACGTCGTCGTTGGGATGGATGCGCCGCGCCTCGCCGCGAACGCCGCCCAGGATCTCGCTCGCGCGGTTGGCCAGCACCTCGTTCATGTTCATGTTGCTCTGGGTGCCCGAGCCGGTTTGCCACACCACCAGCGGGAACTCATCGGGCCAGCGGTTGGCCAGCACCTCGTCGGCGGCGGCGGCGATCGCCCCGGCGCGATCGGCGGGCAACTCCCCCAGCGCGGCGTTGACCGTGGCCGAGGCACGCTTCACCCACGCCAGCGCCGCAATGATCTCCGCCGGCATCCGCTCCCCGGAGATGCGGAAGTTCTCGAGCGAGCGCTGGGTCTGCGCGCCCCACAGCCGCTCCTCGGGGACCTCGATCGGCCCGAACGTATCCTTCTCGATGCGCATGCCCATGGCGTTCCCTTGTGTCGAGTCCGGCGCCCCCGGCAGGGCCTGGCGGCGACGTGGTTTATCCTTGCGTCAATGATCTCCCATTTCCCGCGCTACGGCGGGCCCGCCGTGGCGCTGCACTGGATCATGGCCGTCCTGATCCTGGGCAACCTCGCCTTCGGGCTGTATCTCGTGGACCTGCCGCTGTCGCCGTCCAAGCTGCGTTATTTCTCCTGGCACAAGTGGGTGGGCGTCACGGTGTTCGCGTTCGCCGCGGCGCGCCTCGCCTGGCGTCTGGGCCATCCCGCGCCGCCGCTGCCGGCGCTGCCCGCCTGGGAGGCCCGCCTCGCCCGCCTGGGTCACGTGGCGTTGTATGTGCTCTTCTTCGCGGTGCCGCTCTCGGGCTGGCTCTTCAGCTCAGCCGCGGGATTCCAGACGGTGTATCTCGGGATGTTCCCGATTCCCGACCTGCTCGCGAAAAACCGTGAGCTTGCCGACACCATCCGCCCGCTGCACCGCTGGCTCAATTACCTCATGGCGGCCGTGGTGGCCGGCCATGTGGTCGCCGCACTCAAGCACCACTTCGTCGACCGTAACGAGGTGCTCGCCCGCATGATTCCCTTCCTCCAGCCCCGCCGCCGATGACCTCTCGCGCCGTCGCCACCCTGCTCGCCTTCGCCCTCGCCGCCGCTGCGTGCGCGGCGCGCGCCCAGGTCGCCCCCAAACCGATCGACGCGGCGAAGAGCGAGATCCGCTTCACCTCGAAGCAGATGAACGTGCCGATGGAGGGCCGCTTCCGCAAGTTCTCCGGGACCATCGCCTTCGATCCGAAGCAACCCGAGGCGACGCGCGCCGAGCTGGAGGTGGAGATCGCCTCGATCGACACCGGGTCGTCCGACGGGGACACGGAGTCACAACGCCCGCTGTGGTTCAACACCGCCCAGTTCCCGAAGGCGCGCTTCGTCGCGAGGTCGGTGAAGGCGCTCGGCGGCAACCGCTACGAGCTCGCCGGGACGCTCACGCTGAAGGGCGTGGCGGCGGATATCATCTCCCCGCTTGCCCTCACAGAATCCGGCGGCACGCGGCAGGCCCAGGGGGAGTTCGCCATCAAGCGGCTG
>JBBQBW010000143.1:0-6591 GCA_038318025.1 Burkholderiales bacterium
GTGGCCGAGAACCTCGCGGCGCGCGCGAGCGAGTTCGCCGCACGCATCGATGCCATGACCGAATGCGGCGCGAAGCGCGCGCGGCAGGAAGTCGAGGCCTCGATCGCACGCCTCTTCACCTACGGCGCGTGGGCCGACAAGTACGACGGCGCGGTGCACAGCGTGCCGATCCGCGGGGTCGCGATCGCGATGAACGAGCCGATCGGGGTAATGGGGCTCGCGTGCGACGACCACCAGCCGCTCCTCGGCCTCATCTCGCTCGCGGCGCCCGCCATCGCCATGGGCAACACCACCATCGTGATCCCCTCGCAGCCCCATCCGCTCGCGGCCACCGACCTCTACTCGGTCCTCGAGACCTCCGACGTGCCCGCGGGCGTGGTGAACATCGTCACCGGCGAGCGCGACGCGCTCTCGAAGGTGCTGGCCGAGCACGACGACGTGGAAGCGGTGTGGTACTTCGGCACCCAGGCCGGCGCGAAAGCCGTCGAGCTCGCCTCGGCCGCCAACATGAAGCGCACCTGGGCCGCGTGGGACGCGCGCGACTGGCTCGACCGCGACGGGGGCGAGGGCCGCGAGTTCCTGCGCGCCGCGACCCAGGTGAAGAACGTCTGGGTCCCCTACGGAGAGTAGATGCTGGCCCAGGAAATCATCCGCCGCAAGCGCGACGGGCACACGCTCGAGCGCTCCCACATCGACGCCTTCGTGCGCGGGCTCGTCGACCAGAGCTGGAGCGATGCCCAGGCTGCCGCCATGGCGATGGCGCTCTACCTGGAAGGCATGTCCCACGAGGAGACCGCGGGCCTCACCGAGGCGATGACGCGCTCCGGCACGATCCTCGACTGGAACGGCCGCTTCGACGGCCCGATCCTCGACAAGCACTCCACCGGCGGCGTGGGCGACAAGGTGAGCCTCATCCTCGCGCCGATCGTGGCGGCCTGCGGCGGCATCGTGCCGATGATCTCGGGCCGCAGCCTGGGGCACACCGGGGGCACGCTGGACAAGCTGGATTCCGTGCCGGGCTATCGCACCCTCGTCGGCCGCGACCAGCTCGAGCGCGCGCTACGCGAGGCGGGGTGCGCGCTCGTCGGCGCCTCGGCCGAAGTCGCCCCCGCGGACCGGCGGCTGTATGCGATCCGCGACGTGACCGCGACCGTCGAATCGATCCCCCTCATCTGCGCGAGCATCCTGTCGAAGAAGCTCGCCGCCGGGCTCGACGCCCTGGTGCTCGACATCAAGGTCGGCAATGGCGCCTTCGCGACCGACCTGTCTTTCGCGCGCTCTCTCGCCACGTCGCTGCACGACGTCGCCGCGGCCGCGGGCCTGCCCAATTGCGCGTGGATCACGGACATGAACGAGGTCCTGGGTCACAGCTGCGGCAACGCGGTAGAGGTCCTGGAAGCAGTGCGTTTCCTCGAGGGCGGCGAGCGCGACCCGCGCCTGCTCGAAGTGACTCGTTGCCTCGCCGCCGAGATGCTGGTGATGGGCGCGATCGAGCCCTCCCTCGACGCGGCCAAGGCACGCATCGACCGCGCGCTGGACGACGGCACGGCGCTCGAGCGCTTCGCGCGCATGATCGCGGCCCTGGGCGGCCCCGTCGACTTTGTCGATAAGGCGGTCCGCGTCCTGCCCACCGCGCCCGTCATCCGCCCCTTGAAGTCGCGGCGCCCCGGCTGGGTCCACGAGATCGCAACACGCGAGCTCGGCATCGCCTGCATCGTGCTGGGCGGCGGGCGCCACAAGTCGGGTGACGCGGTCGATCCCCGCGTGGGCCTCACCGCGGTGGTGGGCCGCGGCGCGCGCATCGAGGCCGGCGGGGCGCTCGCCATGATCCATGCCGCCACCGAGGCCGATGCCGACGCCGCGGCGGCGCAACTCGCCAGGTCCTTCCGCGTCCTCGAGGCCGAGCCGGCCCTCGACCCGGTGATGGTGGCGCGCATCGGCGCCGATCCGGCGGCGACACTCCCCAACTCCCACGCGAGGCGTGCATGAGCCGCGAAGACCCGATCGATCCCGCCGAGCGCCCCGCCGTCCCCGCGCGCCGCCAGGCCCTGTACACCGCCCGCGACCTGCTGCTGGCCGCGGTCGCGACACCCGCGCTTCCCGCGCTCGCGCAGCCGCCCGCACCCGCGCCGCTGCGCGTCGTGCACGGATTCGCCGACCACCAGGGCCTATCGCTCTGGGTGCAGGGCAGCCGGGCGGAAGTGCTCCAGGTCGACCTCGGCGCTGCCGAGGGCAACGGCCCGCCGCAGCAGTCGCACGAGCTGCAGCTCGGGGCCCGCACCGATTTCACCCAGACCCTCGAGGTGGCGGGGCTGGATCCGGGCACGAAGTACCACTACACCATTCGCGCGGGCGGTACCGCGCGAGCGCGCGGGAGCTTCCGCACCCAGGCCCTGTGGCAATGGCGCACCGATCCCCCGACGGTGCGCATCGCCCTGGGCTCGTGCGCCTACCTGAACGACGGGCGCTTCGACCGGCCCGGCAAGCCCTACGGCGGCGGCGAGGAGATCTTCGACTCGATCGCGGCGCAGGATCCGGACCTGATGCTCTGGCTCGGCGACAACATCTACCTGCGCGAGGCCGACTACACGAGCCGCGGCGGGATCGACCGCCGCTACCGCTTCTACCGCTCGCATCCGGCGCTGGCGAAGCTCTGGACCGCCACCCCCCACGTGGCGATCTGGGACGACCACGACTTCGGCCCTGACAACGCCGACTTCTCCTACTCCGGGCGCGGCTGGACCCACGAGATGTTCCTGCGCTACTGGCCGATGCCCTACGCCCCGCCCGCCGACGGCCTCTATGGCAAGGTCCTCCAGGGCGACGTCGACATCTTCATGCTCGACGGCCGCACCCATCGCTACCCCCAGCGCTGGCCCGACGGGCCCGACAAGGCGATGTACGGCGCGAAACAGTTGCTGTGGCTCAAGGCGGCGCTGGTGGCCTCGCGCGCGCCGTTCAAGGTCGTGGCGGGCGGCAGCCAGTTCTTCAACCGGGTGAGCCGCGCCGAGAGCTGGGCCAGGCATCCCGCCGAGCAGGAGGATTTCCTGCGCTTTATCGAGGCCACGAAGGTGCCGGGCGTGATCTTCCTGTCCGGCGACCGCCACTTCACCGAGCACCTGCGCCTGGCGCGCGGTGGCCTCTATGCGCTCAACGAGTTCACCGTCTCGCCCCTCACCTCGGGCGCCTCGTCGAGCCTGAACGACGCCGAGCGCAACAACCCCGACCTGGTGGCGGGAACGCTGCTGAACGAGCGCAACTTCGCCCTCATCACCGTCACCGGGCCGCGCACCCAGCGCGCGCTCACCCTCGAAATCCGCGACACGAAGGGCGTGAAGCGATGGGAATGGACCACCACCGCAGCCGAGTTATCCCAGGGAACCCGCGCATGACCCCGAACGCCCTCCTCCCCCTCCTGGCCCTCGCCCTGGCGCTCCCCGCCGCGGCCGCGCACCTCGACCCGGTGCCGGTGCGGCTGCTGGGCATCAACGACTTCCACGGCCACCTGGAGGCGGCGAGCAACGTGCTCTTCCTCGCCGACCCGGGTGCCGGGCCCGGCGCCCCGCAGCTGCGCGTGGCCACCGGCGGCGCCGCGGCGCTCTCGGGGCTCCTCTCGACGCTGCGCGCGGGTTCGACGTACAGCCTCACGGTGGCCGGCGGCGACCTGATAGGGGCCTCGCCGCTCGTCTCCACGCTCTTCAGGCACGAGACCACCGTCGAGATCCTGAACGACATGGGCCTCGAGGTAAGCGCCCTCGGAAATCACGAGTTCGATGCCGGCGCGGCCGAGCTGCAGCGCATGATCCGCGGCGGCTGCGCGCCGACGAAGCCCGATGACATCATCGCGAGCTGCTCCCACGACAAGTACCAGGGCGCGCGCTTCCAGTACCTCGGCGCCAACGTGGTCGACGCCCAGGGCCGGCACATCATCGCGCCCTATACCGTGAAGCACTTCGACGGCATTCCCGTCGGCATCATCGGCGCGGTCACCAAAACCACGCCGCAGTTGGTGGTGCCCTCGGGCATCGCGGGCTTGAGGTTCCAGGACGAGGCCGACGCGGTGAACCGCGCGGCCGACGCCCTCCGGGCCAAGGGCGTGCGCGCCATGGTGGCGCTGTTCCACGAGGGCATCGAGCTCGGCACCAACACCAACCGCGGCGACTGGAACGACACCACCTGCCCGAACGCCCACGGGCCGTTGCTCGACATCGCGCGCCGCCTCGCGCCCGAAATCCGCGTGATCTTCTCCGGCCACACGCACCAGGGCTATCGCTGCGAGATCGGCGGGCGGCTGCTGATCCAGGGCACCTCCTACGGCCGCGGCGTCTCGGTGGTGGACATCGAGCTCGACCGCAGCACCCGCGCCATGTTGCCGCCGGTTCGCAGCCTCAACCTGCCGGTGATGAACGAGCGCACCGAGGCTCCGGCACGGGAAAGGCTCATCGACGCCGCCCCCGCGCCCTTCGCCGCGGCGCTGCGCGAGACGAAGCCCGACGCGAAGGTGGCCGAGAAGGTGGCGCGCTACGTGACGCTGGTGGCGCCGAAGGCCAACCGATCCGCGGGCCGCATCGCCGGGCCGTTCACGCGCAGCGGCACCGCCGACAGCTCCGCGGGGCGATTGGTGGCTGATGCGCAGTTCGCCGCCACGCGGGCCGAAGGCTCCCAGGTGGCGTTCATGAATCCCGGCGGCATCCGCGCCAACTTGGAGTGCGCGGCCCCGCCCTGCGCCGTCACCTTCGGCCAGGCCTTCACCATGCAGCCCTTCGGCAACAGCCTGGTGGTGATGACGCTCACCGGAGCGCAGCTGAAGGAGATGCTCGAGTCGCAGCAGCAGGCCGCGGCGGATCCCAAGTACCTGCAGCCGTCCGCCCAATTCACCTATACCTGGACCGACGCGGCCCCGCGCGGCTCGCGGGTCTCCGACATGCGCCTCGACGGCCAGCCGGTGGACCTCGCGCGCAACTACCGCGTCACCGTCAACAGCTTCCTCGCCGAGGGCGGCGACGGCTTTTCCGCGATCAAGGACGGCACGGCGCAGAAAGGCGGCGGCCAGGACATCGATGCGCTGCTCGCCTACCTCGGCAGCGCCGAGCGCACCCCCGCACCCACCCCGCGCATCAACCGGGTGCGCTGAAGGAACCAAACGACATGACCCGCCGCACTTCCGACCACATCGTCCTCTCGTCGCATCCGAGCGCCCAGAGGAAGCCCTTCTTCGAAGTCCACTGGGGAGCCCCCACTGCCGAGGAGCGCGGCCCGGTGGTGGCGAGCCTCACCGACGTGACCCAGAGGAACGCCATCGGAACCCACGCCGGCGCCTACGCGGTGTACCGGGCGCTCGCCGTGGCCTCCGGCGCGCTCCAGCGCGACCACCGGCCGGACCTCACCGACACCGCTCCGGCGGAAATCGTAGGTCCCCATCCGCAGTGGTCCGACCCGGACAAGATCGTCTCGATGGACCCGTGGGGACACCTGGTGGCATCGGCATTCGCCGAGCAGATCGCGGCCGGGGCCGATGTGCGCCCCACCATCGCGATCACCAAGGCCCACATCAACATGCCGGAGCTGAAGGCCGCCATCGCCGCCGGGCGCCTGAAGCCCGACGGCCACATCCTCTCGGCGGCAGGCGACGTGCGGGTCACCAAGGCCGCCATCGATCCGGTCTGGTACCTCCCCGGCATCGCGCACCGCTTCAGCGTCAAGGAGTCGAGCCTGCGCCGCGCGCTCTTCGAGCAGACCGCGGGCATGTTCCCGGAGCTGGTCACGCGCCCCGACCTCAAGGTCTTCCTGCCCCCCATCGGCGGCATGACGCTCTACCTCTTCGGTGATACCGGAAAGCTCGGGCAGCCCGAGACGCGGGTCGCCTGCCGCCTGCACGACGAGTGCAACGGCTCCGACGTGTTCGGCTCCGATATCTGCACCTGCCGCCCCTACCTCGCCCACGGCATCGAGGTGTGCATCGAGGCGGCCCAGGCGGGCGGCGTGGGCCTGGTGGTCTACAACCGCAAGGAAGGCCGCGCGCTCGGCGAGGTGACCAAGTTCCTGGTCTACAACGCGAGGAAGCGCCAGCCCGGCGGCGACCGCGCCGAGACCTACTTCGCGCGCACCGAGTGCGTGGCGGGCGTGCAGGACATGCGCTTCCAGCAGCTCATGCCCGACGTCTTCCACTGGCTCGGCATCACCCGCATCGACCGCTGGGCCTCGATGAGCGACCTGAAGCACGGGGCGCTGGTCGAGTCGGGCATCGAGGTGGTGGAGCGCGTCCCGATCCCCAACGAGCTGATCCCCGACGACGCGCGGGTCGAGATGGATGCCAAGAAGGCGGCCGGGTACTTCTCCAACGACATGCCGCCGGCCGCGGAGCTCACGCGTCCCAAGGGCCGCAAGCTCGACGAGTGACGCCCCCGGTGAACGACACTTCCGCCTCCCCTTCCGCCGCGCGCCTGCTCACCGCCGGGGCGATCCGCGCCCATTGCGCGGAAGTCGCGCGGCTGGCGATCGAGGGACGCTCGGAGCACTTCACGTGGCGCGAGGAAGAGCTCCCGCGGGTCGCCGCCTACGTCGTGGACGTGATCCGCGACCGCTATCCGG
>JBBQBW010000144.1:0-6557 GCA_038318025.1 Burkholderiales bacterium
TCGCTCGCCACCGCCAAGACCGCGCCCCAGGCCCTGCGCGTGGTCGAGTACGCCACGCCGCCGGAGAAGCCGGTGTGGCCGCAGACCAAACTCATCGTGCCCGCGGCGATCGCTTTCGGCCTGATGCTCGGCGTGATGGCCGCCCTGGTCCTGGAGCTCGCCTTCGTGCGCGTGAACCGCTACCGGCTGTGGGAGAAGGACGCGGTCTACCGCGTCTTCGCCGTCGTGGCGCGCGACCGGCGCTTCGTCGACTCGATCTTCGCCCCGCCGGAGCTGCCGCGGCTCGGGGCGGGCGGCGCGAGGCTCGCCTGAACGTGGGCCGGCCGAGGACCTGATGCGCCTGCCCCCGCGCCTCGACTTCATGCCCGAAGACACCTCCGGCAAGAGCGGTGGCCGCAGGCTCGCGCTGTCGAGCTGGTACGAGCGCCTGCGGCAGATCGTCGGCCGCGATCCGGAGCCGCCGTCGCGCTCCTACCGTTTCATGTCGCGCCTCATCGAGCGCGAGTACCCCGGCAAGGAGGGCGGCGGCGTCTGCCTCGCGCTCTCCTCGCCCGACGACGATGAGCTCAGCACCGACGCGCTGCTGATGCTCGCCTATTGCCTGCGCAGCGAACTGGGCTCCAAGGTGCTGATGATCGACGCCCGCATGCGCCAGCAGGACGAGGGCCTCACCGGCCGCCTGGGCCTCATGCAGGCCGAGGGGTTCGCCGAGCTGATGGGTGGCGAGGTCGAGCGCCGCGACGAGCTGGTGCACGAGACGCGGGTCGAGGGTGTGAGCGTCCTGCCCGCGGGTGGCCCGGGCGGTCGCCACATCCCCCTGGTGCGACCCAAGCTCGGTGGCCTCATCGACGCCGCGAAGCAGAACTACGACCACGTGCTGGTGCAGCTCGGCTCGCCGCTGCAGGACACGCGCGCGGTGGTGGCGGCCATCGAGGTGGATGCGGTGTTCCTGCTTGCCGAGGAGAACCGCACGTTCATGCGCAGCCTCGACGACAGCCGCAAGGTGCTCCTCGAGAACGGCGTGAAGGACGTGCGGGTCGTCGTGAGCGGCGCGAAGTCCTGAGGGCCGGGGCGGGCACGCGATGAAGCGCCGCCTCGCACCCGGCTACGGCTACGCCGCGCTCGCGGTCACGCTGGCCTCGCTCTACGGGGCGGTGCTCCCGATCGTGCTGTTCAGCGCCAAGTGGATGGTCTCGGTGCCGCTCATCGTCGCGTCTCTCTTCCCCCTGGTGCTCTACCTCAGTAACAACCCGCGCCTGTTTTTCCTGGTGGGGATGGTGTTCACCGCGCCGCTGGGGCTGTCGATCAACATGCGCGGGCTGGGGCACATGGGCGGCGCCCACGCCTTCTCCATCAACTTGATGGACTTCTTCCTCGTGCCGCTGCTGATGTTCATCGCGCGGGACTTCTACCGCGGCGAGCGGCGGGACGTGCGGCTGTCCGCGGTCTCGCTGTGGTGGCTGGGGCTCGCGGCCCTCGGCATGGTGAACGTGGCCCTGGGGCCATTTCGCGAGCTGGCCGCGATGGAAGTGGTGCGCATGCTCAAGCTATGGCTGCTTTTCCTCGTGATCATCAACGAGTGCGTGCGCGTGAGGCAGTTCCAGTACGTGATCGGGGCGCTGGCCGCGAACGCGGCGTTGAACTTCGTGGTCGCGATGCTGCAGTACGCGCGCAAGGCTACGCTGGGGCTGCAGCCGCTCGGCGAGGGCTCCGAGCTTTCCACCGAGGGCGCGAACCTCGGCGTCTACGTGACCTCCGGCGAGGTGTTCCGCGTGATGGGCCTGGCCGGGCACGCCAACCTCTACGGCGCCCTCCTCGCCATGTACCTGCCGATCTTCATCGGCCAGATGTACACCGATTCCCGCGTGGGCGCGCGCGTGTTGCTGGCCGTCATTTCGGGCTGCAGCCTGCTGGCGCTCGGCCTCACGCTGTCACGCTCGGCGTGGTTGTCCTTCGCGGTTTCGGGCGGGCTGCTGATGGTGGCGCTGTCGGTGCTGCCCGGGTTGCGCCATCGCTTCCTCGCCCTCAAGGTGCTCATGATCGGCGGTGCGGCCGCGGCCATCACCACCGGGTCGGGCATGATCATCCGACGCCTTACGCAGAGCGACTCGGGCGCCCTGGACTTCCGCCTGGAGTGGGTGGGCATCGCCTGGGACATGGTGAAGTCCCAGCCGATCTTCGGCCACGGGCTCAATTCATGGATCTACAACCTGGCGGAGTTCTCGCCGTACTCGGTCACGAAGATGTACGACCTCTTCGGCGACGTCTTCCCCGTCGTCCACAACGTCTACATGATCGTCTGGTCGGAGCAGGGGACCGTGGGCCTGCTGCTGTTCCTGGGGCTGCACGGGCACCTCCTGTGGATCGCGATCAAGAACCTGCGCTACCGGGGCCTCTCCGACCAGACCTACATGCTGAGCATCGCCTCGGCATGCGGCGTGCTCGCCATCATGGTCGACGGCCTGTCGAGCTTCTTTATCCGCGTCCAGGCGCACGGGCGCGTCTTCTGGATCGTGGCGGCCCTGATCGTTGCGGTGAACTACTGGAACGTGCGCAACGAGGCGGCGCGGCGCCAGGCGGCGGCACGGCCTGCAGTGTCCCCCGCGCAGCGCCCCGACCCTCCGGCGGGGACGCAGCCGCAGCCGGCGTGAAGGACGCCCCAAGCGCCTATGCCACTATCCGGTCGTCCCGGTCGGCGAACGCGGCGGGATCGTAGACTTCGGGGACCTTGCCGCCCCCTCCGTGCACCAGGTGGGAGAAGAATTCGGCATAACCCGCGGCGACGGAATCCCACCGAAACAGGCGCCGCGCACGCTCGCGCGTGAGCTCGCCCATGCGAGCGCTTGCGGCCGGGTCCGCCTCCACGGCCTCGATCGCCGCGGCGAGGTTGCCCGGAGCCTTCGAGAAATAGTGCCCGGTGTCTTCCAGCACCTCGCGGTTGAAGACCACGTCGAGCGCCACGCACGTGGCTCCCATGCCCATCGCACGTAGCAGGCTGGGATTGGTGCCGCCCACCTCGTGGCCGTGCAGGTAGCTGCGGCAATGGCGGTAGAGGCCGTTCAGGATGTCGCTCTCGTAGATCGGGCCGAGAAAGCGGAATCGCCCGCCCGCCTGCGCCATGACGTGGCGCGAGAACTCCGACTCGTAGCGCGCGCCGCCGACGTAGACGAGTGGCAGGCGCGCCTTCGACGCCTTGTATTCGCGGATGATGAGCTCGAGGTTGTTCTCCGGCTCGAGCCGCGCGACCACCAGGTGGTAGTGGCCGGGCTCGAGGCCGAAGTGGCCCGGCGCGCCGCCGTTCGGCGGGTCGCCCACCAGGGCGCCATAGGGCAGGTAGGCGCTGGCGGCCCCATAGGTCTCCAGGTAGTACTGCCGCATTTGCGCCGAGTCGCAGACGAGCCCCGTGGCGAGGCGCGCGGCCACGGACTCCGACCACCGGTAGTAGCGCTTCTGGAAGTCGCTCCATTTCTCCCGCTTCCAGCCCATGCCGTCGGTGTGGATCACGAACGGCATGCGGCGCAGCGCGAGCGGCCAGGTGAGGGGACTGTTCCCCGGATCCACGACGAACGCGAGGTCGTAGCTTCGCAGTGCCGCGTGGAGGATGGCGCGCTGGCTGTGCAGCAGGCTCTCGAAGCTCTTGCCCCCGGGGGCCGAGAGGTAGACCAGCCTGACCCCCTTGAACTCCGGCGGATGCTCCTCGGCGTAGGGCGAGCGGCAGTACACGGTGACGTCCATGCCGTGGCTTGCGACGAGGCGCGTGGAGACTTCCTCGACCAGGGTGCTGAAGCCGCTGTAGCGCGCGGGAATGCCGCGGTCCCCGATCATCGCTACCCGCAGCGGGCGGTCGCGCGCGGGCTTCACGGGGGAGGGCGGACGAGGCGCGCTCGCCGCCGGCGATGGTGCGCTGCCGTGGAGAGGGCAGCGCCGTTCACGTGGCCGATTGGCGTACCATCGGTCGTCATCAAGCGATGCTCCATGGAAGGGCGTAGTTTCGCATATGCGCGTTCTCCACGCGAATAACGCCCACCGCGGGCTCGGTGGCGTGAGCCGGGCGGTCGCCTCCACCGTCGAGATCCTCCGCGCCGGCGGCATGCAAGTGGACCTCTTCGAGCGCGATAGCCGCAGCCTTCCCTCAAACCTCGCCGGCAAGGCCACCGCGTTCTTCTCCGGGTTGTACGCCCCGCGTGCGGTGCGCGAGTTCCGCGCGTTGTTGCGCGACCTGCGTCCCGACGTGGTGCACGCCCACGAGCTTTATCCCCTGATCTCGCCGTGGATCCTGCCGCAGTGCGCCGAGGAGGGCATCCCGGTCGTGATGGGCTCCTACGACTATCGCCTCTCGTGCCCCATCGCCACGCACTTCACCCGCGGCGAGGAGTGCCGCCGCTGCGCGGGCGGGCGCGAGCACTGGTGCGTCGTTCGCAATTGCCGCGCCAGCCTTCCGGAATCCCTGGCCTACGCGATGCGCAATGCCTCGGCGCGCAGTTTCGGCCTCTTCGGGCACGTGGCGCGGTTCCTTCCGGTGAGCCGCCACCTGGGCGACTTCCTGGTGCGCGATCCCGGCGTCGATCCCTCCCGGATCGTGGTGGTTCCCCCACCGGTGCGCCTGCCCCCGGCGCCGGTGGACGATCCCGCGCGGGGCGGCTACGTCGCCTACGCGGGACGCTTCGCGCCGGAAAAGGGCGTGGCGGTGATGGCCGAGGCGTGCCGCCGCGCGGGCCTGCCGATGCGTTTCGCCGGAGACGCGGCCGCGCACCCCGCCGTGCGCCCGGAAGACGACGCCTCATTCATCCTCACCCGCTCGCGGGAGGAGCTCGCCGATTTCTATCGTGGCGCGCGCGTGTTGGCGATGCCGAGCACCTGGCCCGAGACTTTCGGCGTGGTGGCCGCGGAGGCGATGAGCCACGGCGTGCCGGTGGTGGTCTCGCGCATCGGGGCGCTGCCGGAGACGGTGATTGATGGAGTCACGGGATTGCTCGCCGAGCCCGGGGACGCCGATGACCTGGCCCGCCAGTTGCGCCGTGTCTGGGACGACGCCGGGCTCGCAAGGGAGCTCGGACGCAATGGCCGCCGCCGCGCAGAGGCGGAGTTCTCGGAAGAGCGGTACTTTGGGCGCCTTGCCAGCGTCTACGGCGAGGTCGCCCGCCTGCCGGCCGTGCCTACGCCATGACGCGATCCGCGGGCTGCGTCGCGCAGGCAGCGGCGATGCGCTCGCACGACTCCCGCAGCAACTGCAGCTCGATGGTGGCCGAGGGCAGGAGCCGGATGAACCGGTCCCCGGCGGTCACGAGGAGCCCCGCCTCGCGAATCGCGGCAAAGACGCGCTGCATCCGCTCCCGGTCTTCGAATTCCAGGCACCACAGGGCGCCGCGTCCCCGGAGCGTGATCCCGTGGTGGCTCAGATTGCCCAGCGCCGAGCGCACCGCCTGCTCCACCGCCGCGACTCGCTCGGCCATCCGCAACGTTCCCATCGCCTCCAGCGTGCCCTCGACGGCGGCGAGCGCCATGGGATTGCCCGAGAACGTGCTGCCGGGCAGCGCGGCCGGCGTGATCTGGATCCGCTCCCCGACGGCGAGGCTCGACACGGGGAATCCGTTGCCCAGGCTCTTCGCGAACAACAGCATGTCCGGTAGCCTGTCCAGCATGTCCATGTAGAAGGTGGGGCCGGTCCTGTGCAATCCCGTGAGGGTCTCGTCGAAGATGCAGAGGGCGCCGTGCTCGTGGCACAGATCGATCGCGCGGCCATAAAAATCGAGCGAGGCTTCGTGCGCCGCGTTGGAGCCCTGGATCGGCTCGACGAGGAGGGCCGCGATCGGATGCGCGCGCAGCAGGCGCTCGAGGGCGTCGAGGACCTCCGGTTCGCCCGCCTGCGGAAGGAAAGGCAGCACGTGCACGCCGTTGGGGCGCACCGGCGCATTGCGCCAGCACAGGGCCGCGGTGAAAGTCGACTTGCCGTGCATGCCCTGGGCAAAACCCGCGAACTCGCTGCGGCCCGTGTGGGTGGCCGCGACCCGCATCGCGAACTCCGCGACTTCCATGCCGGTGGAGTAGAGGCCCCCGGATCGCATCCCCGCGGGAAGCCAGCGGGCGAGGAGCCGGTCCACGCGCCCCTTTGCCTCGGTCGGCAGGCGTGCGCAGCCCAGCAGGCGCCCGGCCTGTTCCTGCAGCCGCGTCGTCACCTCGGGACGGGCGTGCCCCAGGAATACGGAGCCGAACCCGATCGTGAGGTCGACCATCGTCCGGCCGTCCTGCGTGTACAGGAGGCTGCCATTGCCATGGGAGAGGACGGGAGGTTCCGGCGCCGGGGTCATGCGGGAAGCTTGAGGGAAGTCCGGGGTGACGGCAACCCTAGTCGCGAGGGCTGGCGGTGACCGCCGCGGACCCTGCCGTCCCGCGCCTGCTGTTCGTCGTCGACAACGACTTCGGGGCGCTGGGCGTGGTGATGTACCTCCTCCACGGTCAGCCGCTCGCCGAGCGCGCGACCGTGCTCCTGCCGCGCCGCGCCCACGACTTGCACGCGGACGGGCTCGCCGTGGCGAGCCGCCCGTACGAATCGCTCC
>JBBQBW010000145.1:0-6556 GCA_038318025.1 Burkholderiales bacterium
GGGCTTCGGCGACATGGTGCAGCCGCTGAAGACCTCCTGCAACGACCACGAGGGGGTCCGCAAGGGCCGCATCCATACCTGGGACGGCAAGGACTGGAGCTACACGTCGGACTGGTACGAGGCCGACATGAAGATCCTGAACCCGATGATCAAGGCTTCCGCCAAGGCCTACGCGGCGGAGAAAAAGATCACGCCGCGCGATTGCTCGAAAGAGAAGTAGCGTAATGGCGGCGTCGGCTCACCCTCTCCCCAACCCTCCCCCAGGGGGGAAGGAGCAAACGCGGGACGCGGTTTCGAAGGGGCAGGCGTCGCCATTGCTGGATCTGAACGGGATCGAGGTCATCTACAACCACGTGATCCTGGTGCTGAAAGGTGTTTCGCTCGCGGTCCCCGAGGGGGGCATCGTCGCCCTCCTCGGGGCCAACGGCGCCGGCAAGTCCACGACGCTGAAGGCGGTTTCCAACCTGCTGCGCGCCGAGCGCGGCGACGTGACCAAGGGTACGATCCACTTCAAGGGTGAGCGGGTGGATCAGCTGAACCCGGCCGACCTCGTGAAGCGCGGCGTGATCCAGGTGATGGAAGGGCGGCACTGCTTCGCGCACCTCACGGTGGAGGAGAACCTCCTCACCGGGGCGTACACGCGCAAGGTTTCCCGCGCCGAGCTGCGTTCGGACCTCGAGCGCGTCTACGAATTCTTCCCGCGGCTGAAGACCCGGCGCACGTCGATGGCCGGTTACACCTCCGGCGGCGAGCAGCAGATGACGGCGATCGGGCGGGCGCTGATGGGGCGTCCCACGATGATCCTGCTCGACGAGCCTTCGATGGGCCTGGCACCCCAGATCGTCGAGGAGATCTTCGAGATCGTGAAGAACCTCAACTCGAAGGAGCGGGTGAGCTTCCTGCTGGCCGAGCAGAACACCATGGTGGCGTTGCGCTTCGCCGACTTCGGCTACATCCTCGAGAACGGGCGCGTGGTGATGGAAGGCTCGGCCGGGCACCTGTCGGAGAACGAGGACGTGAAGGAGTTCTACCTCGGGATTTCTAGCGGCGGGAGGAAGAGCTTCCGCGAGACCAAGCACTACCGCCGCCGCAAGCGTTGGCTGGCATGACGCCGGGGAGAGGGTGATGTCAGGCTACTTCGACGCGCAGGAAACCCGGCCACCCGCGGAGCGCGAGCAGAGGCTATTGGAGCGCCTGCCGGCCCAAGTGGCGTTCGCCAAGTCGCGCAGCGCGTACTACGGCGACAAGCTTCACGGCGTGGATCCGGCCGCCATCAAGACCCGCCTGGCCCTGCAGGGCCTGCCGGTGACGCGCAAGGCCGACATGATGGAGCTGCAGCGTGCCAACATGCCCTTTGGCGGCCTCACCGCCACGGCCCCCTCGCACCTGGCACGCATCTTCGTCTCCCCCGGACCGATCTACGATCCCGAGGGGCGCCGCCCCGACTTCTGGCGCACCGCGCGAACCTTGTATGCCGCGGGCTTCCGCCCTGGCGATGTGGTCCTCAACTGCTACTCGTACCATCTCACCCCCGCCGGCAGCATGTTCGAGACGGGGCTGCACCACCTCGACTGCGCGGTGATTCCCGGCGGGGTGGGGCAGACCGAACTGCAGGCACGCGTCATCGCCGACCTGAAGCCGGTGGGCTACGTCGGCACTCCATCCTTCCTCAAGCTGATCCTCGAGAAGGCGGCGGAGCTCTCTCACGACACCTCGTCCATCAAGCGGGCCCTGGTTTCGGGCGAGGCATTCCTGCCGCCGGTGCGCGAATTCCTCGCCGCCCGCGGCATCGAGGCCTACCAGGCCTACGGAACCGCGGACCTGGGCCTCATCGCCTACGAGACCCCGGCGCGCGAGGGCCTGGTGGTGAGTGAGGACGTGATCCTCGAGATCGTGCGGCCCGGCACCGGCGATCCCGTCGAGGAAGGGGAGGTCGGGGAGGTCGTGGTGACGACGTTCAACGAGGATTACCCGTTGCTGCGTTTCGCGACCGGGGATCTGTCGGCCGTGCTGCCGGGCGTGAGCCCGTGCGGACGCACCAACCGGCGCATCAGGGGCTGGATGGGGCGCGCCGACCAGACGACCAAGGTGAAGGGGCTCTTCGTCCATCCGCACCATGTCGCCGAGGTGCTGCGGCGCCACAGCCTGGGCAAGGGGCGGCTGGTGGTCGAGAATACCGACGGCGAGGACCGGATGACGCTGCACGTCGAGGACTTTTCCGGTGACGCGGGCGCGATCGAGGCCTCGATGCGCGACATCATGAAGGTTCGCGGCAGCGTCTTGGCGGCGGGGAGCCTCCCGAACGACGGCAAGGTCATCGCCGACGAGCGGAAGTACTCGTAGCGCCGCGCCGGTACCCGCGAGGCCGCTCGTCCTCGTCAGCGCCGCGCCTTCGGCTAGTCCTTCGCGAACGTCTTCCCGAACAGGCTCTCCCGGTACCACAGTGGGCGCCGGGGCGCGGCGGCCGCGTGCCGCGTCAGCGGGGAAACGCTACCACGTGATCCACGTCCAGCTTGATCCCGATGCGCTCGCCGATCGCATGGTTGTGGTGCGAGGGAACCAGCGACAGCACCTGGTTCCCATCGGGCAGCTTGAGCGTGTACAGGAACTCCGCGCCGCGGAAGGTCTTCTTCACCACCTCCGCCTTCATCACGCTCTCGTCGTCGTGGAGCACGTCGTCGGGACGCAGCAGGAGCGACACGTCCTGGCCGGCGCGGATCTCGCAGCCGGGGCAATGCCGCAGGTTTCCCAGCACCGTCTCGATCGCGTCGTCGCTCGAGGCCTTCGCGTCGATCAGCACGCCTTCGCCCACGAAATCGGCGACGAAGCGCGTGGCGGGCCGATGGTAGAGGTTGTATGCCACGTCCCACTGCTCGATGCGGCCCTCGTGCATCACGCCCACGGCATCGGCCATGGCGAAGGCTTCGTGCTGGTCGTGGGTGACCAGGAGCGCGGTGGTGCCCATGGACTTGAGGATCGCGCGCACCTCGATCGAGAGCCGCTCGCGCAGCTCGACGTCGAGGTTGGAGAACGGCTCGTCGAGCAGCAGCAATTGCGGGCGCGGGGCGAGCGCGCGGGCGAGCGCGATCCGCTGCATCTGCCCGCCGGAGAGCTCGTGGGGAAACCTGGCACCCGCATTGGCCATCCCCACCGCCGCCAGCAACTCGCCCACGCGCCGGTCGCGCTCCGCGCGACCGAGGTGGCGCAGGCCAAAGGCCACGTTGGCGGCGACCGTGAGGTGGGGGAAGAGGGCGTAGTCCTGGAACACGAACCCGACCCGCCGCGCTTCGGGTGAGGCGGTGTGCCCGGGGCGGCTCACCGGCTGGCCGTGGAGGCGGATCTCGCCTTCGTGTACCGGCTCCAGGCCCGCGATGCAACGCAGCACCGTGGTCTTGCCGCAACCGCTGGGGCCCAGCAGGCAGCCGATCTCGCCTTCCTCGAGCTGCAGCGAGAGGTCCCGACATACCATCCCGTGGCCGGCGTAGGCGAAGGCGATCCGGTCGAGTTCGAGGGCGAGGGACATGGGATCGAGTATAGCGTCATTGACAAATGAGAACAATTCTTATTAAAATTCCCACTCGATCCATGCCGAAAAAATCTCCATGAAATCCGTCCTCTTCGCCGCGGTTGTCGCATCCCTATCCCTCCCCATTTGCGCCTTGGCTCAGGCCCAGGAGCTCAACCTCTACACCTCGCGCCACTACCAGACCGACGAGGCGCTCTATTCCGACTTCACCAAGGCCACCGGCATCAAGGTGAACCGCATCGAGGCCGGCGACGACGTGATCATCGAGCGCATGAAGCAGGAGGGCACCCGCAGCCCCGCCGACGTGCTGGTGACGGTTGACGCCGGGCGCCTGTGGCGCGCCGAGCAGGCGGGCCTGTTGCAGCCGGTGAAGTCGAAGCTGCTGGACGAGAAGATCCCCGCCGAGCTGCGCCACCCCGAGGGCCTGTGGTACGGCTTCTCGATGCGCGCCCGCCCGATCTTCTACGCCAAGGGCCGCGTGGATCCGAAGCTCCTCGCCACCTACGAGGGCCTCGCCGCCCCCGCCCTGAAGGGCAAGATCTGCATCCGCTCCAGCGGCAACGTCTACAACCTTTCTCTCATGAGCTCGATGATCGCGGGCGTGGGCCCGGAGCGCGCCGAGCAGTGGGCCAAGGGGGTTGTCGCGAACCTGGCACGCCAGCCCAAGGGCGGCGACACCGACCAGCTCACCGCGGTAGCGGCGGGCGAGTGCGACGTGGCGGTTTCGAACACCTACTACTACGTGCGCCTGATGCGTTCGGCCAAGCCCGAGGATCGAGCAGTGGCGGAGAAGATCGGCGTCGTGTTCCCCAACCAGGGCGATCGCGGGACGCACGTGAACATCTCCGGCGCGGGCGTCGCGAAACACGCGCCCCATCGCGAGGCGGCGGTGAAGTTTCTCGAGTACCTCGTGAGCCCCGCGGCGCAAGCCTATTTCGCCGACGGCAACAACGAGTACCCGGTGGTGGCGGAGAAGGTCGCCACCAATCGCGAGCTCGAGTCCCTCGGCAAGTTCCGCAAGGACGGCCTCAACGTCTCCTTGCTGGGCCGCAACCAGGCCGCCGCGCAGCAGATCTACGACCGCGCCGGGTGGAAGTGACGTAATGGCGGAGGACCGTTATCATTCGTCCTCTTCCAACTCGACAACCAACAACACCGGAATGAAAAAGATCCTCCTTTGCGCCGCGGCCGTGGCCGCCCTCTCGGGCTGCGCGACCGACCCGGCCGTCACCGCCACCGACGACGTTTCCGCCCGCGAGTACCCCACGGGCAGCAACATCCCCCGCAAGGGCCGCGCGTCCGGCCCCGATGGCGTCACCACGTACGACAAGGAAGCGATCGAGCGCGCGCGCACCGAGCAGCAGCAGTTGCCGCGCCCGGGCCTGGGCACTCCCCGCTAGAGCTTCCCTGGTCTAGGCGGGTCTAGGCGCGTTTTTCCGGCACGACGGCCGCCTCGAGGGCGGCCGTTTTGCTGGGGCCGCCGCGCACCAGGCGGCGCGAGGCGACGATCAGCGGGATCAGGCCCACGGCGACGATCGCGAGCGACGCCGTGGAGGCTTCCGCGAGGCGCTCGTCGGCCGCGAGGTTGTATGCCTGTACCGCCAGCGTGTCGAAGTCGAACGGCCGCATCACGAAGGTGGCCGGCAACTCCTTCATCACGTCCACGAACACCAGCAGCGCCGCGGTGACGAGGCTCGAGCGCAGCATCGGCGCGTGCACCCTGGCAAGCGTCTCCCCCGCGCCCATTCCCAGGGAGCGTGCGGCGTCCTCCATGTGCGTGGTGACGCGCGCGAGCCCCGCTTCCACGGTCTGCAGGGCCACCGCCAGGAAGCGGATCAGGTACGCGTAGACCAGCGCCGCGATGCTGCCGGTGAGGACCAGGCCGCGGGTGAGGCCCGCGTCGGCCAGCCAGTGGTCGATGCGCGTGGCGGGGATCAGCACACCGATGGCGATCACCGCGCCGGGAACCGCGTAGCCCAGGCCGGCGAGGCGATTCACGCCGCTCGCCACGGGGCTGCGCGAGATGCGCGCGCCGTAGGCGAGGAAGAGCGCGAGGCCCACGGCGATCAGCGCCGTCAGGGTCGCCAGCAGCGTGCTGTTGAGGGCGAGTCGCACGAAGCGCGCCCCGAACTGCGGGTCGCCCCCGGCGTAGGCCATGCGCACCAGCAGCAACGCCGGGAGGACGAAGCCCGCCAGCAGCGGCAGCGCGCAGCCGGCGATGGCCAGCGGCACGCGCGCGCCGGTGAGCCGCCGGCGCATCCGGCGCGCGGGCGAGCGCGCATCGTGGAAGCGCGAGCGGCGCCGCGCCGCGCGCTCGACCACCACCACGACCGCGACGAAGGAGAGGAGCATCAGCGCGAGCTTCGCCGCCGACACCGGCTCGCCCATGGAGAGCCAGGCGCGGAAGATGCCGGTGGTGAAGGTCTGCACGCCGAAATAGGAAACGGTGCCGTAGTCGGCGAGGGTCTCCATCAGCGCCAGCGCCGCCCCGGCGGCGATCGCCGGCCGGGCCAACGGCAGGTTCACGCGGAAGAACGTGGCGCGGCCGGAGAGTCCCAGGGTGCGCCCGGCCTCGATCAGGCTCGGCGACTGCTCGAGGAAGGCGACCCGCGCCAGCAGGTACACATAGGGGTAGAGCACACACACGAACATCGCCGCGGCCCCGCCCAGCGAGCGCACGTCCGGGAACCAGTAATCTCCCCGCGACCAGCCGAAGGCGGCACGCAGCCCCGATTGCACGGGCCCGCTGAACTGCAGCCAGTCGGTATAGGCATAAGCGATCACGTAGGCGGGGACGGCGAGCGGCAGCAGCAGCGCCCATTCGAAGACCCGCCGGCCCGGGAATTCATAGGCGGTCACGAGCCATGCCGCACCCACGCCGACCGCCACCACCCCCACGACCACCAGGGCTGCCAGCACCAGGGTGGTGCGGATGTACTCCGGCAGGACGGTGGCGACCAGGTGGGGCCAGGACTCCCCGGCGGGCAGGAAGAGGGCCGCTACCAGGACCCCCCGCGGGAGCGCCAGGAA
>JBBQBW010000146.1:0-6539 GCA_038318025.1 Burkholderiales bacterium
GGGAGGCGCACCGTTCGCACTACTACCAGCGGCTGGTGCTGTCGGGATGGAGCCAGCGCCGGGTGGCGCTGGCCGCCTATGCGCTCATGGCTGCCGCGGGCGCCTCGGCGCTCGCGGTCCGCCGGGAGGGGTTTTTGTTGCAATGCGGTACAATCATCACTTGGGCCGCGGTGTACGCGCTGCTCCTCGTCGCGATCGATCGGCGCGCGCCCCGCAAGGGGCCCGGCGGCGGTCCCGGCCGCCCGGCCGGTTAACAAGAAGAAAGGCGATGTCGCGCATCGTGTCACCAACTCCACGGGAGACGTGATGAGATCGATCCCCATCGATGCGCGCCCGCTGGCCGCCGCCTGCCACGATGGCCTCGCCCTCGCCCTCGCCTGCCTGGCGGCGAAGTCACTGCTGGACGTGAACGGCATGACCCCGGAGGAGAGCCGCGGCCTCCTCGACCTCTTCATCGTCGCGATCCCGATGCAGGTCGCGGTGAGTTTCTTCTTCGGCGTCTACCAGGGCATCTGGCGCTACACGAGCCTGCCCGACATCCAGCGCATCGTGTTCTCGGTCCTCTCCGGGACGGTGTGCATCTCGCTCGCGGTAAGCGTCCTCGGCCTCGATGCCCATTTCGGCTATCGGGAGTACCTGCTCTATCCCCTGTTGCTGATCAGCATCATGTCGGCGAGCCGCATGGCGTTCCGCTCCTTCAAGGAGTGGGCGCTGTACGGTCGCGGCGGCGAGCAGGGCACGCCGGTGGTGATTCTCGGCGCGGGGGACGCGGCCGTGGGCCTGCTGAAGGAGCTGTCGCGCAGCCACGAGTGGCGCGTCGTGGGCCTGCTCGACGACGACGAGAAGAAACACGGGCGCCTGCTGCACGGCGTGCGGGTGCTCGGGGCCCTCGAGGACCTGCCGCGCCTCTCGCAGCGCCTGAAGCTGCGCCACGCGATCATCGCCATGCCGTCGGTGGCGTACAAGGTGCGCCGCCGGGTGGTGGAGGTGTGCAAGCGCGCCAAGGTGGCGGTGATGACGGTGCCGACGCTGAACAACATGATGGCGGGCAAGGGCGCCCCACCCGCGCGCATTCGCAAGGTGGCGGTCGAGGACCTGATGAAGCGAGAGGCGGTTACGCTCGACGATGCGCGGCTGCACGACCTGCTCACCGGCCAGGTGGTGATGGTGACCGGCGCCGGCGGAAGCATCGGCTCGGAGCTCTGCCGCCAGATCGCGGCCTACCAGCCGGCGATGCTCGTCCTTTACGAGATGAACGAGTACGCGATGTACAAGGTGGACGAGCAGCTGCGCGAGGCGTTCCCCGACATCCCGGTGGCGAGCTTGGTTGGAGACATCAAGAACGCCCGGCGCGTGAACCAGGTGATGCACCAGTACTCGCCGGCGCTCGTGTTCCATGCCGCTGCCTACAAACACGTCCCGCTGATGGAAGAGGCCAACGCGTGGGAGGCGGTGCAGAACAACGTGCTCGGCACCCACGTGGTGGCGCGCGCCGCGATCGACTACGGCGTGAAGAAGTTCGTGTTCGTCTCCACCGACAAGGCGGTGAACCCCACCAACGTGATGGGGGCCACCAAGCGGCTGGCGGAGATGGTATGCCAGGCGCTCCAGGCCGAGGCCGCCACCCGCTTCGAGATGGTCCGCTTCGGCAACGTGCTGGGCAGCGCCGGCAGCGTGATCCCCAAGTTCCAGGAGCAGATCGACCGCGGCGGGCCGGTCACCGTGACGCATCCGGAGATGGTCCGCTACTTCATGTCGATTCCCGAGGCGGCGCAGCTGGTGCTGCAGGCCGGCAGCATGGGCCTGGGCGGCGAAGTTTTCGTGATGGACATGGGCGAGCCAGTGAAGATCGTCGACCTCGCCCGCGACATGATCCGGCTCTCGGAGCTCTCCGAGAACGAGATCCGCATCGTCTACACCGGGCTGCGTCCCGGGGAAAAGCTCTTCGAGGAGCTGCTCGCGGACGACGAGCACACGCGCCCCACGCCCCACCCCAAGCTGCGCATCGCCAAGGCCCGCGAGGCGACGCCCGAGTGGCTCCACGGCCTTCTCGACTGGCTGCGCAACGACCGCATTCCGGCGGATTCCGAGGTTCGCCGCGACCTGAAGCGCTGGGTGCCCGAATACCAGTCGCAGGTGCGGCCTCGGCTCACCGCGGTGGGCCCGGCGCGCGCGGCGGGCGGGCAGTCCTCCTAGACGAGTCCCGCTTCGCGCGCGAGGTCGATGAAGGCCGCGTGGGCCGCCTCGACAGCCACGTCGTGCGCGTCGCGCGAAGCCGGCTGCAGCAGCCGATAGGCAACGCCGCGCGGGTGCCACTCCGGCGCGGGAGAATCGCCGAAGAAGCACACGATCGGTTTTCCGAGTGCCGCCGCGAGGTGCATCGCGCCGCCGTCGCTGCACACCAGCATGTCGCACGCCGCCAGCCCGTCGATGAGGCGCTTGACCGTCGGGGTGTGCACCGCCTCCACGGGAAGCCCTCGGGTGGCCGCGAGGATGCGCTGCGCCTTGGCATCGTCGCCGGGATGGCGCGCATCGTCTTGCGTGCCCGGCGCCCAGAAGAGCCGGAACGTGGCACTCACGTCGCGCCACAGAGCCTCCATGAGCGCCACGTACCCCTCGTCGCGCCAGCGATTGCGCAGGCGCCGCGCGCTCACGTGCACCCCGACCCGCAGCGGTGCGCCCGCCGCGCGCGGCGGTGCCGGAATGCGATCCAGGCGCGCCACCGGCGCGGGCCCGTGGATGCCGAAGGGCTCGAGGATGCGGAAGGTGTCGTCGGCGTGGTGGCCGGAAGGGCCGGGATAGTCGACCGGCGTGTGCACTCCCGCGGGCCTTTCGCCGGGCCGCACGAACGCCACCAGGTTGCGCGGCCTGAGCAGGCGCGCCTGGCGGACCTCGCGCGGGTGGTAGCCGGGGGAAGCGAGCACCACGTGGTCGAAGCGTTCGCGCCGCAATGCCGCCCATTGCGACAGGCGCCCGGTCCAGTCGGTGAAGGCGTCCCAGCGCGATTCGCTGTGCTTGGTCTTGGTGTACGCATGCACCGCGTCCACGTCTGGGTGGCGTTCGAGCACCGGAGCGTTGTAGCTGTTCACCAGGGCCTCGATGCTGGCGTCGGGAAAGCGAGCGCGCAGCGCCGAGAACACCGGAATCGTCACGACCAGGTCACCGATGTTGTCGCGGCGGAAGACGAGGATCTTCACTCCCGGCTTCGCGGCCGGGCGAGCCCCAGCAGCATGCCGTTCAGCGCCCAGAACACGGCCGCGTTGTGCCGGTGCAGGAAATCGTCGGTGAGGCTTTTGGTGACGAATCCCGCGAGGATCGCGAGGCCGACGACGCCATAGGGGGCGAGCTCGCGAACGCGCAGCATCCTGGCGTACTCGAGTGCCAGCAGCGCGAACAGCAGCGTGAAGGCCGCCGCTCCCACGAGCCCGAGCTGCAGCGCCTGGTCGAGGAACAGGTTGTGCCCGTGGCGGACCTCGGGGTGCAGCGCGTCGGGGGTCAGCGGCACGAATACCGGCGCGAGGATCTCCCGGCCGAAGCCATGTCCCAGCCACGGCGCCTTGCGGATCTGCTCGACGGCGGTGGCCCAGATGCGCGGGCGCAGGTCACGCTCGAGGTGGGTCGTCACCGGCAGCGCCGGGTCGTAGAGCCGTTCGTTGCGTTCCACGATCGCGCCCGCGAATGCGATGGCGAGGGCCACGCCGGCCGCCGCGACCACTGCGCGCACGATGCGCTCGCGCCGCGGATCCATGGCCGGCATGTGGCGCCACAGCACCAGCACCACCACCAGCTGGACGGCGAAGGCGCCCCAGACGATGCGGTTGCCGCTGTCCCATGCGGCGGCGAGCAGCAGTAGGAGCGCCAGGGCAAGGACGCCCGCGTGGCGGTTCCAGCCCCACGGCCGCGGCCACGCGAGGGCGAGCAGCACCGGTGCGAGCAGCACGAGGTGGGTGGACATCGGCCCGCCGCCGCCATCCATCGGGTGGCGCGAGATCGGGAAGGGCAGGATGGACTGGAGGTGCTGCAGCGCGAAGACGACGAGCGTTCCCGCGGCGAGCGCCGCGGTCCACAGGCGCCAGCGCGCCGTGTCGCTTGCGACAAGGAAGAAGGTCACGAATGCGAGCGTGCCGTAGAGCGCCTGCGCGCGCAGCTCGCCCAAGGTGTATTCGGGCTGCGCGCTCCACGCGACCGAGGCGACCGCGAGCGCGATCCACGCGAGATAGGCGAGGGTCACCGCGCGCGGTGCCGATCGCCAGCGGGGCGCGACCTCGGTTCTCCAGGTGATGGCCAGGCAGAGGGCGGCGGCGAGCAAGGCGGTGGCGCGCAGGCCGGCGCTGGCGGCGGCCGGGGCCACGAACAAGAAGGCCGTGGTGGTGCCAACCAGCGCCCGTTGGGCGGCCGTGGTCGCGGCCGGCACTCGCTCCTCGCCGGCCTGGGAAGTGACGTTCACGGGGTGTTCAAGATGGCGCGCCCGACACGATTCGAACGTGCGACCCCTGCCTTCGGAGGGCAGTACTCTAATCCAGCTGAGCTACGGGCGCGTATGTACCGGATTCTAAATGACTTCAGGGGTCCGCGTCCAACTCCGTCGCGCCGATACCCGTTATAATCCGCGCTTCGTTCGCGCCCGCTCCCGCCGCTTTCCGAGGAACACATGTCCCAGCACCATCCCGACCCCATCGAGCAGAACATCGACTCGCACCCGATCAAGCTCGCGATCGGCATCGCCATCGGCACCATCGCACTGATCATCGGAATCATCCTGATGGCGAAGTTCGCGATCGGCGTCTACGGGTCGCGCGACTTGAAGAACGACCCCGCGATGAAGGCCGAGGCTGTCGCCAGGCGCATTGCGCCGGTGGCGCAGGTTGCCGTGGACCCCAATGCACCCGCGGCGCCGCCGCCCGCCGCCGTGGCGGCCGTGGCCACGCCGGTCGCCGCTCCCGTTGCTGCGGCCGCCGGAGCCGATGGCAAGAAAACCTACGACGCGGTGTGCGCGGTCTGCCACGCCGCCGGTGTGGCCGGCGCGCCCAAGCCCGGGGACAAGGCCGCCTGGGCCCCGCGCCTCGCCCAGGGCAAGGATGCGCTCCACGCGAGCGTTATGAAGGGCAAGGGCGCGATGCCGCCCAAGGGCGGCAACGCCGCGCTCGCCGAAGCCGACGTTCGCGCCGCCGTCGACTACCTGATCGCGACGGTGAAGTAGCCGCGCGCAGGCGTCGGATGGCGCTCTATGCCATAGGCGACCTGCAGGGTTGCTTCGAGCCGTTGCAGCGGCTGCTCGATCGCATCGCCTTCGACCCGGCGCGCGACGAGCTCTGGTTCTCGGGAGACCTCGTGAACCGCGGCCCCGATTCGCTCGCTTGCCTGAGGTTCGTGAAGGGCCTTGGAGACCGCGCCGTCACGGTCCTCGGTAACCACGACCTCCATCTCCTGTGCGTGGCCGCCGGTGTCGAGAAGCGCCGGCCGCGCGACACCCTCGAGGCGGTGCTCGATGCCCCCGACCGCGACGAGCTGCTGGAGTGGTTGCGCCACCGGCCGCTCCTGCACGTGGACAGCGGGCATGCGCTGGTGCACGCGGGATTGCTGCCCCAGTGGTCGGTGGCGCAGGCGCTCGGCCTCGCCGGCGAGGTCGAGAGTCAGCTGCGCGGCCCTGCCTACCGTGAGCTCCTGTCCCACCTGTATGGCGACACGCCGGATCGATGGCGCGACGACCTCGCCGGCATCGAGCGTTGGCGCGTCGTGGTCAACGCGATGACGCGGCTTCGGGTGTGCGACCGCGAGGGCGCGATGGTGCTGCGCTTCAAGGGAGAGCCGGCTGATGCTCGCGGCGAATGGCTGCCGTGGTTCGACGTCCCCGGGCGCGCGAGCGACGACCACACGGTGGTCTTCGGCCACTGGTCCGCCCTGGGCGTTCGCGTCGAGCCGCGCGTGGTGGCGCTCGACAGCGGCTGCGTCTGGGGCCGCGCCCTTACCGCGGTGCGGCTCGGCGATCGGACGGTGCACGCGGTTGCGTGTCCCGCGGGGCAAGGCCTAGAAGACTAGCCACCTGGTCCTCGACGGAGCGCGCGACCTCGCGCCGGCCGTGGCCCGAGCCCGCGACAACGGTGGGCCCGAAGGCGATTCGCGCGACGGCCCCCTTCTGCCGGATCACCAGTCCCAGCGACTGGACGAAGGAGAGCTCGCCCACGAACGCCATCGCGTGGCAGAGCGTGCCGTCGGGATGCTCGAAGCGCAGGGCCAGCGGAATCACGCGCGCACCGCAGGCGACCGCCGGCTCGAAGAGCGCGCTGTGGAACTTGAGGAGTGCGTCTCCCTCAAAGGTGGTGCCCTCGGGAAAGAGGCCGACGCAATCGCCCGCGTCGAGTGCGGCGCGCACCTGGTCGTTGATGCGCGCGGTGTCGCGTCGGCGCTCGCGGCGGATGAAGAGCGTCCCGGCGCGCTCGGCGATCCACCCGGCGAGCGGCCAGTCGCGGATTTCGCTCTTCGCGATGAATCGCGTTGGATGCACGCTCGAAACCACGAAGATGTCGAGCCACGAGACG
>JBBQBW010000147.1:0-6534 GCA_038318025.1 Burkholderiales bacterium
GGACTCTACGCGCGGCTCGCGGCGTTGCAGTTCGACGCGCAAGCGACATGAGGCGGCTGGTGCTCGCCGGCGCGGTGCTGGCCGCGACGTGGGCGGTTGCGCAGGCGCCGGCCGCCACCCCGCCGACATCCGCCGTGCCCCCGGCGACGGCGCCGGGGATCGCGCCATCGCCCGCGGGCTCGACAGCGCCTGCCACTGCGACGGCTGCGCCGCCGGTTGCCGAGTTTCCCGCCGTACCGATCGACGCGGCGGCCGCGTTCGCCGCGATGCCCGCACGCGCCGACGTCCTCGCGCGCATTCGTGCGCTATCCGATGCGGCCGTCACCGTCACCCACGTGGCGCCGGCCGGCGGGCGCGTGTTCTACCTCAAGCAGTCGCGCGGCCAGGCGCACCCGGTGCTCTACACCGCCGATGCGTCGGGGAGCGGCGAGCGCGCACTGGTGGATCCCAAGCGCATCGATGCCGGGGCGGCCATCACCGGCTTCGTGCCCTCGCCGGATGCGCGCCATGTGGTGTACGGCGTGGCCGCGGGCGGGGCGGAGGAGTCGACGCTGCGCATCGTGGCCGTAGCCAGTGCGCGCGACCTTCCCGAAACCATCGAGCACGCGCGGCTGGTGGGCGAGGTGAGCTGGAATGCCGACGGGCGATCGTTCTACTACGCGCGTTCGGCGCCGGTCCCCGCCGCGGGCGGTGCGCCGCCGGTGCGCGTCTATCGCCACCAGGTGGGGCGGGCCGCGGCCCGGGACGAGTTGGTGTTCGCCTCGGGCGTTGGCGGCGCGCGCGACGTGCCCGAGCAGGCGGACCTGTCGATCGTGGTCCCCATCGACTCGAAACATGCCTATGCGGTGGTGCGAGAGGCGCCGCGGCGCGAGCTCTCGGTGCACGTGACCGAGGCGCGGGACCTCGCGGCGGCGAAGCCCCGATGGCGCAAGCTCGTGTCGCCTGCGGATGGCGTGGTGGAGCTGGAGGCGTATCGGGACGACCTCTACCTGCTGACACACCGCGACGCGCCCCGCTTTCGCGTCCTGGCGGTGAAGGCCACGGCATCGGACCTGCGCGGCGCGCGGCTGGCGGTGCCCGAGGGCGACGCCGTGATCCGCTCGATGGCGCTCGCGAAGGACGCGCTCTACCTGCGCATGATGGTGGGCGGCGTCGATCGCCTGGAGCGCATCGTGCCGGGCGCGCGCAAGACCGAGTTCATCCGCACCCCGTTCGACAACGACATCGCGCAGGTGCTGGCCGATCCGCGACGACCCGGCGCGCTGGTGCGGATGCAGGGATGGATCGAGCCGCCGCGCATCGTCGACGTGGAGGCGCGCACCGGGGACCTGAAGCCCACGCGCGTCCAGCCGGCGGCCGCGGCGGATTTCGGCGCGATGGACGAGGTGCGGTTGTATGCGCCGGCGGCGGATGGGACCAAGATTCCGGTGACGCTTGTGTACCGCAAGTCCACCACGCTCTCGCGCGACAACCCCACGATCCTGACCGCCTACGGCAGCTTCGGTCGCACCGTGACGCCGTTCTTCGATCCCGCGCGGCTCGCGTGGCTCGAGCGCGGCGGGATCTTCGCCATCGCGCACGTTCGCGGCGGGGGCGATTACGGCGAGGCCTGGCATCGCGCGGGGTCCGGGGCGGCGAAGGCGACGGCGGTGCGCGACTTCATCGCGGTGGCCGATTTTCTCGTTTCCTATGGATTCACCAACTCAAAGCGGCTTGCGGCCCTCGGCACCGAGGCCGGGGCGATTCCCGTGGCGGGCGCGATGCTCGCGCGGCCGGAGCTGTTCGGCGCCGTCGCGCTGCGCTCACCGATCGTCGACCTCGTGTCATTGGCAGCTTCCCCTCGCGGGGCGCCCTACGTGGCGGAGTTCGGGCCCGACGCGGCGGCTTTGCGGGCGCTCTCGCCCGCCTTCGGCGTGGCCGGGAGGGCTGCCTACCCTCCGGTGCTCATCACTCCCGCCGTGGGCATCGCACCCCGGTACGACGCCGCCGCTGCGGCCGCCTTCGCCGGCGAGCTGGCGTCCGCCTCGACTAAACCGGTGCTGGTCCTGTCCACCCCCCGCGCCTCGCGGGAGGAGGACCTGGCGGATCTCTACGCCTTCCTCTTCTCCACCTTGCCTTAGTGCCTTAGGGGTCAGACTCCCAACGGCGGTCGGAATGCCTTAGGGGTCAGACTCCCAATGGCCCTGAGGTCCGATTCCCAGTGGCGGCGGGAAGGGAGCGTTGGGAGTCTGACCCCTAACGCGGGTCAGGCCGCGCGCTTCTGGCGGGCGATAGTGGTGTCGGCGGGATCGACGCTCTGGATCAGGTAGTTGTTGATGACGGCGTAGGCGGCGTTGGCGACGATCTCCATCACCTCCGACTTGCCGAGGATCGGGTCATGCTGCAGCTGTTTCACTTCATGCTCGGCGAAGGAGCCGGAGCGTGCGATCTCGGCGGCGAGGCGCACGATGGCGGCTTCGCGGCGGTCGATGGCGGTGCCGGCGGAGCAGAGAAGCAGGTCCTCACCCGTGAGGCCGGCGTGGCGCGCCACGTTGGTCTGAGCCCACAGGCAGTAGTCGCAACGGCTCACATGGGCGACGGACAGCCCGATGAAGGCGCGGTCACGGGAGGTCAGGAAGCCCGCATCGATCGTCTTGCTCAGCCTCGCACGCGCTTCCAGGGCCGCGGGGGAGCGTTCCAGGGCGGGGAGGAAGCCGGGGATGAAGGCGAAGTCTTCGGGCATGTGACACCTCATTGGTTGATGAGTCCACTTTGCTCGTCCCTCAGGGTCGCAGGTATCGGTGGGTACCCCGGCCTTGCCTCGGCCATGTGCCCTCCCACCGGGGGGTGCACGCCGGGAAGAAAAGTAGGACGGCTCCTAGGGTGTGTGGCTTGATCGAGATGCCGAGCCCCTTCGAGACCCAGCCGGGGACCCTGCGTCTGCTGGAGGACCCGGCCTCGGATTTCGGGGAGCTGCGCTCCCGGCTCGCCTGCGGCCTCTACGACAAGCCGTTCGTGATCGAGGACCAGGGCACCCTTTCCCTGCATTTCGCCGAGGATCAGGTCCAGAGCGCGATGAAGCTATCGGACCCCGATGCGCTGGAGTTCAAGTACACGCGGCACATGATGGGTTTCCTGCTGTTCCACCCGAAGCCGAAGCGGATCCTGATGTTGGGGCTGGGGGGCGGCTCCCTCGCCAAGTTCTGCCATCGTCAGTTGCAGGAAGCCGCGATCATCGTGGTGGAGAACAACCCCTGGGTGGTGGCCTGGCGGGACGCTTTCCGGTTGCCGCCCGACGACGACCGGCTCGAGGTGGTGGTGGGCGACGGGGCCGACTACGTGGCGAGATGCGATTTCCAGCCCGACGCGCTGGTGGTCGATGCCTTCGACCGGCAGGGGTATGCGCGAAGCATCGCCTCGCCGGGCTTCTATGCGCTGGCGCGCGAGATCCTGTCGCGCAACGGGGTGGTGGTGGCGAACCTGGTGGGCGAGCGCGCCGATCGCCTGGAGCACATCGAGATGATCCGCCATGCCTTCGGCGACGGGACGCTGCTGCTGCCGGTGCCGGGCGATGGCAACGATGTGGCGTTCGCCTTCCGCAACCCCTCCTACGAGCCGCGCTGGCGCACGGTGGAGAAGCTGGCGAAGGAGCTCAAGGCCGCGCACCGCCTCGATTACCCGCGCCTTGCCGCCCGATTGGAACGCAGCGCCAAGCTGGGCTACCTGCGCCGCGCGCTGCTGGAGGCCGGCGGCGAGCTCTGACCCAATGATTCAGTCGAGATAAGGCCTGCTGCGCAGCGCATTGAGCAACCGGGCGCCGGCGTAGCCGTCGGGCTGCAGGCCCGAGGCGCGCTGGAAGGACTCGATTGCGTCGCGGGTCCTGGAGCCGATGATGCCGTCGGGCTCGCCGACCTCGTAGCCGCGGTTCAGGAGGCGCTCCTGGACCTCCTGGCGCTCGGCGCGCGAGAGTCCCGGGTCGTCGGTGGGCCAGGCGGCGAAGAAGGGCTTGCCGCCACGCATGCGGTCGGCGAGGTGCGCAATGGACAGCGCGTACGACACCGACGCGTTGTACGAGATGATCGCCTCGAAATTCGGCAGGGCGAGGAAAGCCGGGCCGCGCAGCCCAGCGGGCAGCAGCAGCGCCGCCCTGGTGTCCCCCTTGAGGGCAAGCCCATCGACGCGCTTGAGCCCGCGGCGGCGCCAGCCGTCGAGGCTTTCCTTCACGCGGCGACCCGAAGGCCCCTCGTATTCCGTGGGCAATGTCACCTCGTATCCCCAGGGCGACGCGTCATCCCAACCGGCGAGCTGCAGGTAACGCGCGGCCGAGGCCAGCGCGTCGGGCACCGAATCGACGATGTCGCGGCGCTTGTCGCCATCGAAATCCACCGCGACACGTCGCCAGGTGGAGGGCATGAACTGCACCTGGCCGAATGCGCCGGCCCACGAGCCCTTGAGGTGCGAGGGATCGATGTCGCCGCGCTGCAGGATCTCCAGTACTGCCCGCAGCTCGCTCCTGAAGAAGTCCTTGCGGTGGCCGTAGCAGGAGCCGGTGGCGAGCGAGCGCACCAGCGGGCGCTTGCCGGTGATCTTGCCGTAGTTGGTCTCGATGCCCCAGATCGCCACCACCACGTGGCGATCGACGCCGTATTTCTTCTCCACCGCGCGCAGCAGCTTGGCCCAGCGCACCATCTGCGACTTGCCGTCGGCGATGCGGCGCTCATCCACCGCGCCGGAGAGGTAATCCCAGATCGGAACCTGGAACTCCGGCTGCCGGGCCATCAGCTCGGGGATGGTCGGGTCGGGCTCGACGCCGCGCAGCGCCTCGTCGAAGACGCGCTCGCGGATGCCTTGTGCCGTGAGCGTGGAGCGCAATTGCCCCACGCAAGCGGGGAAATCGCTGCCCCACGGCGGCGCGATGAGCGGCACCACCGGCTGGGCGCCGGCGAGGCTCGCCAGGATGCCGACGAGGGCCGCCACGATCGTGTTGCGCACCTTCAGGGCCATCGAGCTTCGTCCATTCGCTGCCGCCTTGTTGAAGTCATCCCGCAATTGTGGTCCGGTTGCATCCCGGGCGCCTTGACCACCGCATCAGATCCCCTGTCGCGCCGGCACGAATGCACGCTCCACGGAAGCGTGGATCTGTGCTGCCATTGCGTCGATGGCCGCACTCTGGCGCGCCTTCAACGCTGCCGCAAGCGCCGCGCGCTCCTCTCCCACCGCCGCGAGGAGCTCCTTGCGCATGTCGTCGCGGAAGAGCGCCTCGTCGATCATGATGAAAGCCTGGTCGGTCGCGAGCCAGGCCACCACGCCGGCCCCGATGGCGCACACCACGGCGAGCGGCCCGCCGGGCGCGCAAGCCGTCGCCGCGCCGGCCGCCGAAAGCGTGATCGACCCCGCGCGCCGCGCCGCGACGTTGCCGCCCACGCGCGCGGCCACCTGGAACGAGCGCCGACCCGCAGCCCGCGCCGCCACCGAAGCGGCGGCCCGGGCCGCGAGCATGCGCACCGCCACGCCACCCGCGAGCCCGGCACCGGCCGCCGCCGCGGCGCGCAGCCGGTCGCGCTGCAGATTGCCGAGCGCGGACAGGTCCACGCGCTCGAACCGGCACGGCTGGGTGCGCAACCCCTCGCGAACCCGTGCCTGCATCTCGTCCGCCGCCGCCGACATCCTGCCCTCCACCTGCGCATCGATCACTCGCGCCACGGCTTCCACCCGGTCGCCGAACGCGGCACCCTCGCCGAACAACGACTGCTCCAGCTGGCGCGAAACCAGCCCCGCGAAATCGCCCATGGCGAAAGCTCCCAGCCGCTGGTATTCCCCGATCACCGTGAAGTACCAGTCGAGGTAACGGTCGACACCCGCCTCCACGTTGACGAAGAGCTCCGCCGCCGCGGCCTCGGAGCGCGAATCCGCGAGCGTCCGCGCCTCGGCTCGCGCCCGCTGGAGTGTCGCGCCCATCGCGCCCTCCAGCGCCGCCACGGCCTGGGCATCGGGGCGGCAGGGGTTGGCCCACGCTACGACGTTGCGCGCCCGTGACGCGTACTTCCGGGTGTCGAAGTCGCGCAGCACCCATCCCGCCGCGAGCATCGCGAGCCCCATCGCCGCCATCGTGAGCAGGAACGCCCTCGAGGGCGCGCGCGCCGCGACGCTTCCCGCGATGGCGCGCTCCGAGGCGATCGCCATCCCCAGCAGCACCCGCGTGAGGGCATAGGCCACGATGCCTGCCTGCAGCAGCACCGCGATCCAGGCCGCGATGCGCATGGCGGGACCGGGAAGCCCGGGGATGAGCACCTGGGCCGCATGCCAGGTGAGCTGGTCGACGGCCGCCGCCGCGCCGGTCGCGACACCCACCGCGGGGCACGCAGCCGCGGCAAACGCCCGCGCGTACGCCTGCTCCGCCACTTCGTGCCACGCGAGGCCGCGGGTGTCGATGGCGCCCGCCCAGAAGAAATCCACCGCCATGAATGCGATCGCGAGGACCGCCACGTTGCCGAGCAGCAGCGGCCAGCGCCGCGCCACCAGGCCTTCCTGCCCCGCGCGCACGTCGCGGGCGAG
>JBBQBW010000148.1:0-6505 GCA_038318025.1 Burkholderiales bacterium
GTGGCGCTGCCGCTCGCGACTTCGCCCGAGCGCAGCGCCAATCCCGGAAGGATCGAGGTCACGGCGGCGCCATCGAGGCCCCCGGAGCCCCGGGCGAACAGGCGATCGGCGGCGGCGTTGGCGCGCAGCACCGTTCCCCCCTCGTCGCAGACCAGCCACGGCAGCGGCGAGCTTTCGAACAGGCTGTCGAGCCGGTCGACCTGTTCGCGCGCGCTCGCTACCGACATTCCGCGCACCGCCGCGCGGTGCGCGAGGTCGCGGTTCTCGGTGCTGATCTTCTCGTTCACCGCCGAGGAAAGCGCCAGCAGGTCGCCGCGCTCGATCTGCGCCAGGAAGCCCGCCTCCAGGTGGGTGTGCAGCTGGCGGGCGTAATAGATGATGGCGAAGCAGAAGAAGAGCGCGGCGACGCCCGCGTACCAGTGCATGCCGTCGCGCATGAAGAAGAGGTACGCCGCGGTAGGGAGTGTCGCCGGGATCGACAGCGCCTCATGGGCGCCTTCCACCGCGGAGTACGCGGTGACGGAGCCGGCGACGAAGCAGATGATGACCATCACGACGAAGAGCTGCGCGTACACCGGCCCCACGGGGAAAAGCGCCGTGCCCAGCACGCCCCACAGGACGCCGGCCGCGAAGTTGGCGCCGATCGCGAAGCGCGCGTAGCGCGAGGGGTCGGAACCGGCCGGGCGGCGCTTGTAGGCCACCACCAGGATGCCACGCAGCACCGCCAGCAGCGTGGCGGCGACGAACCACGCCGCCGCAGGCGTGCGCTCGGCGCTCACCTCGAACAGCACGCCCAGGGTCAGGAGCGCCCCGAAATACGAATACGCGGCCGACACGCCGGCGAAGCGGAACATCTCCTCCACCTGCAACGCGCGCAGCCGCGGCGCGGGCCACGGGCCGTAGACGGGTGGGTGGAGCGTGGCGGGAATCATTGCGAGAGCTCCACGATACCCCCGGGCACGCGGATGCGCGCGCTGATGCCGGCGCCTTGCGGATCGGCACCGATCTCCGGCTCCTCGAGGCCCGCTCGCGCGAGGGACTGCAGCAGCGCCTTCGACTGCGGATGGCGCAGCGTGAGGGACTCGAGCCGGCAGCCGACGTCGGGCAGCGTGTCGGCCGGATGGCGCCCTTCCCACTGGATGACGGTGGGGTGGGCTCCGGCGCTCGCGAGGGAGCCGTCCCGGGGCACGCCGATGCGCCAGCGGTAGTCGCCGCGCCGCAGGGACAACACCTCGGGCCTCGCGCCCGCCAGCGCGTCGAGCGCGGCGTCGAGGTCGTCGCTCCGCGCGACCCAGTGGATCAGCGCCGGCCCGGCCTCGAGGCGGGCGCGCATGTGCGCGGCGTCGAGGTCGAACCAGCGCGCTCGGTCCGGAGCGCTCGCCTCCGGGTCGATCGCGATCACCTCGAGGAAGCGGCCCGGCCCCAGCGACAGCAAGCGGTTGTGGGTGCCCATCGCGGCGTGCTTGCCGCCCGGCCCCATCTCGGAGCCGGCACGCGCCTCGATCCATGCCACCCCCTCGGCGAGGCTGCGTGAGGCGACGACGAGATGGTCGAAGGCGAGACCCATGGCGCTATCATCTCGCAATGGGCCGCCTTCCGCTAACGATTGTTCTCGCGCTCGCCGCCTGGGCCGCGGCGCCGGACGCCCTCTCCCAGAGCGTGGGCGAGCGGATGCGCTCCGCGGCGCAGGAGCTCGCGGGAAGCGTCGCGGCGGCGCAGCGCGAGCGCCTGGTACTGCCGTTCGGCGACGAGAAGCGCGTCGACTGGCACTACACGCCGCGCCCGCGTCCGGGACTCTCGTTCGCCGAGATGTCGGCGGCGCAGCGCGAGCGGGTGCACGCCCTGCTACGCACCGCGCTCTCCGCCGTTGGCCACCGCAAGGTCGTGAACATCGTCGAGCTGGAGCTGGTGCTGCGCGAGGTGGAGATCACCGGCTTCTTCCGCGACCCGGAGAAGTACTACGTCGTGTTCTTCGGCGCGCCCGACGCGAAGGGGCCATGGGGGTGGCGCTTCGAGGGCCACCACCTGTCGCTCTCCTTCACGCTTTCCGGCAACCGCATCGCCACCACGCCGAGCTTCTTCGGCGCCAACCCCGCCGAGGTCCGCACAGGGCCGAAGAAGGGCCTGCGGGTGCTGGCCGAGGAGGAGGATGAGGCGCGCCAGCTGCTGGGCCTCCTGGATCCCGCCCAACGCGCGAGCGCCGTCATCGACGCCCGCTCCTACGGTGAACTCGTCACCCGCAACCGCGACCGCGTGACGCCGCTCGACTCCCGCGGGCTCGAGGCGCGCGCCTTGACCGAGCCGCAACGAGCCCAGCTGCGCCGCGTGATCGAGGTGTATGCGCAGTCCTTCGAGCCGGGGCTGCGCGCCGCGCGCCTCGCGCGCGCCGCGGAAGGGTTCGACGACACGCGTTTCGCATGGGCCGGCCCCACGGAGCGCGGGCAACCGCACTACTACCGTATCCAGGGGCCGCGCTTCCTCATCGAGTACGACTCGTCGCAGGACGATGGCAACCACATCCACACGGTGTGGCGGGACTTCGACGGCGACTTCGGGCGGGATTTGCTGCGGGAGCATCACTCGCGCTTCACGCACTGACGCCGCCGCGAGGGCTAATCCAGCGTGATGCCCTCATCGGCCATCACCTTCTTCACCGCGTCGCGCGCCATCACGCGCTGGACGAGCGCGGTGTAGTTCTTGAGTTCCTGCACCGGGAACTTGGCCCGGTTGGCCCAGCGGTAGAACACCAGCAGATAGCCGTCGAGCACCGTGTACTGGTTCGCGATCGCCCACTTTTGGCCTTCCAGCAGCCGGTCGATCTCCTCGAGGTAGCCCTGGTAGCTCGCGCGCGCCTTCGCTTTGATGGCGTCGCGGGACGCCTCGTCGTCGGCATAGCGCTCGGCGCGGACGATGTGCGAGTAGGTCGTGTGCACGGTGTTCGAGAGCCACGCCATCGACGACACCAGCTTCGCCTGGTCCCAGGTCTTCTTCGGCCAGATCCCGGCGTCGGCGTGGCCGCCGCCCAGGTAGGAGAGGATGCCCACGTTCTCGGTCATCACCTCGCCGTCGACCACCAGCGTCGGCACGCGGCCGCGGGGATTCAGGCGCAGGTACTCGGGCTTCCTCTGGTCGCCTTCCATCAGGTTCAGCTTCTGGGTCTCGTAGGGCAGGCCCAGCTCCTCCAGCGCGATGTGGGAAGCGAAGGAGCAGGCGCCGGGGGCGTAGTAGAGGGTGATCTTGGGCATTTCTTTCTCCGGAGATTGGGTCCCCGCCTTCGCGGGGACGACGTTCAAAGGCGGGTGATGAGGGAGGACGTGTCGTTGCGGCTGCCGCCCGCCTTGGATAACTCGTCGTAGAAGCCGGCGACGCTCTGCGTCACGGGAAGCCTGGCGCCATTCCTCTGCGCTTCGGCCATCGCGATGCCGAGGTCCTTGCGCATCCAGTCCACGGCGAAGCCGAAGTAGAACTTGCGCGCGTGCATGGTCTTGCCGCGGTTCTCCATCTGCCACGACTGGGCGGCGCCCTTGGAGATCACGTCGAGCACCAGGTCGGCGTCGAGCCCCGCCTTCTCGGCGAAGGCGATGCCCTCGGAAAGCGCCTGCACCAGGCCCGCGATGCAGATCTGGTTCACCATCTTGGTGAGCTGGCCCGCGCCCGCGGGTCCCAGCAGCGTGACGGCCCGCGCGTACGAGTCCATCACCGGCTTCGCGATCTCGAACGGCCCCGCCTCGCCGCCGCACATCACGGTGAGCTTGCCGTTCTCCGCCCCTGCCTGGCCGCCCGAGACGGGCGCGTCGATGAAGTCCACTCCGCGCTCTTTCGCCACCGCGAACACCTTGCGGGCGCAGTCGGCCGAGGCGGTGGTGTGGTCGATGAGGATCGAGCCCTTCTCCATGGTGGCGAGGACCCCTTCCTGGCCGGTGGCGACTTCCATCACGTCGTTGTCGTTGCCGACCATCAGCATCACGAAGTCCTGGCCCTTCGCTGCTTCGGCCGGTGTCGCCGCGGACTTGCCGCCGTGCTGCTTCACCCAATCCTGGGCCTTGGCCGCCGTGCGGTTGTACACGGTGACTTCGTGGCCTTTGTCCTTGAGGTGCCGGGCCATCGGGAAGCCCATCACGCCGAGGCCCACGAATGCGATCTTTGCCATGTCGATCTCCGAAGTGTCGCCCCCGCGAAGGCGGGGGCCCAATCTGCTAGTTGACCGGGTTGGGGGGCTCGCGCCCCTCGAGCACCGCGGTGAGGTTCGCCGCGGCGGTGTTGCACATGACGATACGGGTGGCCCGCGAAGCGCTGCCGATATGGGGGGTCATCACCACATTCGGGAGCCCAAGATAACCCGGATTCACCTTCGGCTCGCCCTCGAACACGTCGACGCCCGCCCCGGCGATGCGCTTGTCCCGCAGCGCCGCCGCGAGGGCCGTGTCGTCCACCATCCCACCGCGGGCGCTATTCACCAGGATCGCCGTGGGCTTCATCAGCGCGATCTCGGCGGCGCCGATGAGGTGGTGCGTGGCCGGCGAATAGGGTGCCATCACCACCACGAAGTCGGAGTTCCTCAGGAGCTCGTCGCGTTCCACCCACGTGGCATTCAGGCGCTGCTCGTCGGCAGCGTCGATGCGGCTGCGGTTGTTGTAGAGCACGCGCATGTCGAAGCCCGAGGCGCGCTTCGCCACCGCCTGGCCGATGCGCCCCATGCCGATGATGCCGAGGGTCGCGTGGTGGATGTCCTGGCCGAGGAAGTACTGCACGCCGAAGGCGATCTTCCAGTCACCCGCTCGCACGTAGGCATCGCCCTCGGCGATGCGGCGCGCCGCGGCCATCAGCAGCGACCAGGTGAGGTCCGCGGTGGTGTCGTCGAGCACGCCGGGCGTGTTGGTGACGCGGATGCCGCGCTTCGTGGCCGCGGGCACGTCGATGTTGTTGTAGCCGACCGCGATGTTGGAGATCACCTTCAGCTCCGGGCAGCGTGCCAGGAGATCGGCGTCGAACCGGTCGATGACGGTCGCCATCGCGCCTGCCTTGCCCTGCAGGCGGCGATCCAGCTCGTCGGGCGGCCAGGGGCGGTCCTCGGCGTTGTGCTCCACGTCGAAGCGCCGGGAGAGCGTTTCGACGACCTCGGGAAAGATCCCGCGGGTGATGAGGACTCTCTTCGACGCCACCGCGACTAGTCGTCCTTCTCCCGCATGACCTCGATGAAGTTGTAGATCATCGCCGCCACGCCGATCAGGATCACGATGAGGAGCGCCGGATCCTTGAGCTTGATCACCGGCACGGCGAAGAAGGCGATCGCGAGCCCGATCGCGATGACGCCCATGAGGAACTTGGCGATCTTGTTCATCGAGTCTCCATTTTCATTGCCGGCCCGCGTCGAGCGAGGCCGTCCATTGCGCGAGCCAGCGCGCCGTGCGCAGCAGCCGGGCGTCGTCTCCACGGCGGCCGACGAGTTGCACTCCCATGGGCAGGCCGTCCTCGCCCTGCATCAGCGGCAGCGTGACCGCCGGCATGCCGGCGAAGGTCCAGAGCGTGCAGAAGGCCGGGCTTCCGGTGGACTCGAGGCCGCGCGGGGCCGTTCCCGGCGCGGCGGCGGTGAGGATCGCGTCGTAGCGATCGAACACCTCGTCGAAGCTTTCGGCCACCGTGCCGATGCGGTCCACGGCATTGTTGTAATCGACGGCGCTCACGAGCCGGCCGCGCTCGATCTGCGAGCGCAGCGACTCGCTCAGCCGCTCGCGGCCCTCGACGTATTCGTGGTGAAAGCTGCGGGCGAGGTCGGCTTCCATGACCGTGCGGTGCCAGTCCCAAGCCTGGGCGACCACCGCCGGCATGTTGAAGACCGCGCACTGCTCGCCCAGGGCCTGCGCGAGCTCTTCGAAGGCCTCACGCGTCTGCTCGTCGGCATCGCTCCAGTTGGGCGTCTTCGCCAGCGCGAACTTCGGCGGGAAGGGCGGCTCGGCGAGCGCGACCTGCAGCAGCCGCGGGCGCGCGCCGCGCACGGTGTCCGGGTCGCGCTCGTCGTAGCCCATGAGCGGCTCGGCGAGCGCGGCCAGGTCCTCGACCGAGCGCGCCATGAGCCCGACCTGGTCGAGCGGGCGCGACTGGCGCAGGATGCCGTGGCGCGAGATGAGGCCGAAGGTCGGCTTGTAGCCGTACACGCCGCAGAAGGCCGCGGGACGGATGACACTGCCGTTGGTCTGGGTGCCGATCGCGCCCGGGACCATGCAGGCCGCCACCGCGGCGGCGGAGCCGCTGGAGGAGCCTCCCGGCGTGTGCCCGGGGTTGTGCGGATTACGCGTCTTGCCGGGGCTGTAAGTGGCGAGCTCGGTGGTGACCGTCTTGCCGAGGATGACGGCGCCGGCCCGCCGCAGCCGCTCCACCACCGCCGCGTCGGAGACCGGCTGGCGGCCGGCGTGCAGCACGGTGCCGTCCTCGGTCGGCATGTCCTGGGTGTCGATGATGTCCTTCACGCCGACCGGCAGCCCGTGCAGGGGGCCCATCGGGCGGC
>JBBQBW010000149.1:0-6502 GCA_038318025.1 Burkholderiales bacterium
ACCGGCGACATCCTGGCGATGGACGTGATCGAACGGATCCACGCGCGCCTGCCGCACACTCACATTGTCATGCACGGTTCGTCGTCGGTCCCCGAGGAATGGCGGGAGGTGTTCAACGCGCACGGCGGCGACATGCGCGAGACTTACGGGGTGCCGGTCGAGGAACTGGTCAAGGGCATCCGCATGGGGGTGCGCAAGATCAATATCGACACCGACCTGCGCCTCGCCGCCGCCGCCGAATTCCGCCGCATCGCCCAGACCAGCCCGGCCGAATTCGATCCGCGCAAGTTCCTCAAGCCCTCGATGGACGCGATGGCGAGCATCTGCACCGCCCGGTTCGAGGCGTTCGGCACCGCCGGGCAGGCCTCCAAGATCAAGCCGATCCCGATGGCCGACATGGCCCGGCGCTATGCCTCGGGAGTGCTGGGAACCACGCCACTTTCACAGGCCGCCTGAAGGAGACGACCGATGAACGACATGACTCCGCTCGAAGGCGCCAAGCGCTATGCCGCCGGCGTGCTCGAGTACAAGAAGATGGGATATTGGCAGCCCGACTACGAGCCCAAGCCGACCGACCTGATCGCGCTGTTCCGGGTGACCCCGCAGGAAGGCGTCGATCCCGAGGAAGCCTGCGCCGCGATCGCCGGCGAAAGCTCGACCGCGACCTGGACGGTGGTGTGGACCGACCGGCTGACCGCCTGCGACAAGTACCGCGCCAAATGCTACCGGGTCGATCCGGTGCCAGGCACCGAGGACCAGTATTTCTGCTGGATCGCGTACGATATCGACCTGTTCGAGGGCGGCTCGATCGCGAACCTCACCGCCTCGATCATCGGCAACGTGTTCGGGTTCAAGGCGGTCAAGGCGCTGCGGCTCGAGGACATGCACATCCCTGTCGCCTACCTGAAAACCTTTCAGGGCCCTGCCACTGGCGTGGTGGTGGAGCGCGAGCGCCTGGACAAGTTTGGCCGGCCGCTCCTTGGCGCCACCACCAAGCCGAAGCTGGGCCTGTCCGGCCGCAACTATGGCCGCGTGGTCTATGAAGGACTGAAGGGCGGCCTGGATTTCATGAAGGACGACGAGAACATCAACTCGCAACCCTTCATGCACTGGCGCGATCGCTTCCTGTACTGCATGGAAGCCGTAAACAAGGCGTCCGCTGCGACCGGCGAAGTCAAAGGGCACTACCTCAACGTCACCGCCGGCACCATGGAAGAAATGTACGCGCGCGCCGAGTTCGCCAAGTCGCTCGGCTCGGTCATCATCATGATCGATCTGGTGGTCGGCTACACCGCGATTCAGTCCATGGCCGTGTGGGCGCGCAGGAACGACATGATCCTGCACCTGCATCGCGCCGGCAACTCGACCTACTCGCGCCAGAAAAATCACGGCATGAGCTTCCGCGTGATCTGCAAGTGGATGCGCATGGCAGGGGTGGATCACATCCACGCCGGCACCGTGGTGGGAAAGCTGGAGGGCGATCCCCTCATGATCCGGGGCTTCTACGACACGCTGCTCGATACGCACACGCCGATGCAGCTCGAAAAGGGCCTGTTCTTCGAGCAGGATTGGGCCTCGCACAACAAGGTGATGCCGGTGGCTTCGGGCGGCATCCATGCCGGGCAGATGCACCAGTTGCTGCACTATCTCGGCGAGGACGTGGTGCTGCAGTTCGGCGGCGGCACCATCGGCCACCCGCAAGGCATTCAGGCCGGCGCGGTCGCCAACCGCGTCGCGCTGGAGGCGATGGTGATGGCGCGCAACGAAGGCCGCGACTACCTGAACGAAGGCCCGCAAATCCTGGAGCAGGCGGCCAAATGGTGCGGCCCGCTCAAGGCCGCGCTGGATACGTGGAAAGACATCAGCTTCAACTACGATTCCACCGACACCGCCGACTTCGTGCCGACCGCCACTGCCGGCGATTGAGCCGATCCAGGAGAGACAATCATGATGACCAATCACGGTAACCGCCTCACGCAAGGACAGTTTTCGTACCTGCCCGACCTGACCGATGCGCAAATCACGGCGCAACTGGAATACGCGCTGAAAAACAACTGGGCGGTCGGCGTCGAATACACCGACGATCCGCACCCACGCAACACCTATTGGGAAATGTTCGGCAACCCGATGTTCGATCTCGTGGATCCGGCCGGGATCCTGATGGAGATCAGCAATTGCCGCAAGACCTTCCCCAACCACTACATCAGGGTCACGGCCTTCGACAGCACCCGGGGCCGGGAAACCCCGCGCATGTCGTATCTCGTCAGCCGTCCGAAGAACGAGCCCGGCTTCATCGTCGAACGGCAGGAACGCGATGGCCGCAACGTCGGCTACACCATCCGCTCGTACGCCACCGGCAAGCCCGAAGGCGAGCGCTACTAACATGAGCGGCGCACGGCCCGAAATGTGCCTCGGCTAGCCGACATGTCAGCCGCCATCCCGATCACCCCCCCGGCGAGTGACGTGACCGCGGACATCGCGCAGTTGCTGGCCGGCCTCGACCGCGAGCTGGTAGGGCTCGCGCCCGTCAAGCGCCGCATCGCCGAGGTAGCGGCGCTGCTGGCCGTGGACCGCGCGCGCGCCGGGCTGGGCCTGAGGGCGCAGCCCCCGTCGCTGCACATGTGCTTCACCGGCAATCCCGGCACCGGCAAGACCACCGTGGCCCTGAAAATGGCGGGGATCCTCCAGCGGCTTGGCTACTCCCGCAAGGGGCACCTCGTGGCGGTCACGCGCGACGACCTCGTGGGCCAGTACATCGGGCACACCGCACCCAGGACGAAGGAGGTCCTCAAGCGGGCCATGGGCGGCGTGCTCTTCATCGACGAGGCCTATTACCTCTACCGTCCCGAGAACGAACGCGATTACGGCCAGGAGGCGGTGGAGATCCTGCTGCAGGTGATGGAGAACCAGCGCGAGGACCTGGTGGTGATCCTCGCCGGGTACAAGGACCGTATGGAGCGCTTCTTCGAGTGCAATCCCGGTTTCGGCTCACGCATCGCGCATCACGTCGACTTTCCCGACTACTCGAACGATGAGCTGATGAGGATCGCCGCGCTCATGCTCGAGCGCATGGGCTACGCGTTCGACGCGCCGGCGGCCGCGGCCTTCGAGCGCTACCTCGAGCGGCGCATGGCGCGTCCCCACTTCGCCAACGCGCGCAGCGTGAGGAACGCTCTGGACCGCGCGCGGCTGCGCCATGCGAGCCGCGTGTTCTCGCGCCTGGCCACCGCCGACCGCGAAACGCTCAGCACGCTCGTGGCCGAGGACATCCTCGCCAGCCGCGTGTTCGAGGACGAGGCTCCCGATGCTTGAGGCGCTGATCTTCGACGTGGACGGCACCGTGGCGGAAACCGAGGATCTGCACCGGCGCGCTTTCAACCTGGCCTTCCGCGAGCGCGGAGTCGAGCTTTCGTGGGACGCGCGCGAGTATCGCAGGCTGCTGCGCTTCCACGGCGGCAAGGAGCGCATCGCGCGCGCGCTGGCGGAGCATGAGACGCCGCTGCCGGCCGCCGCGGTCGCCGAGATCCACGCGGCGAAGTGCCGCTTCTACGCCCTGCTGCTGGGCGCGGAGGGCGCGCCATGGCGCCCCGGCGTGCGCCGCCTCATGGACGAGGCGAGTCGCAAGGGTCTGCGGCTCGCTCTGGCCACCACTACGACGGAGGCGAACCTCGCGCCGCTCTTCGCCCCGGTGCTGGGTCCCGATTGGCGCGCGCGCTTCGGCGCGGTCGTCGGGGGTGATGCGGTGGCGCGCAAGAAGCCGGCTCCCGACGTCTACCTCGAGGCCCTGCGGCGGCTGGGCGTGCGCGCGGCCCATGCAGTCGCGTTCGAGGATTCGGCCGCAGGCGTCGAGGCGGCCACGCGCTCTGGGCTCGCGGTAATCGCCACTCCCAGCCGCTGGCTCGCGGGTGACGACCTGGCCGGCGCGGACCTGGTGGTCGATCACCTCGGCGACGCGGGCCGGCTTTGGGAGCAACCGCATCCGCTGCTGCGAAGGCGATGGTTGTCCGTCAAGGATCTTGCCGACTGGCACGGTCGAAGGGAGGCCCCATGCATTCGTCGCGCGTGACGCTCACCCAGTATCTGATCGAGGAGCGGCGCCGCTTTCCGGGCGCGACCGGGGAGTTGAACGGCCTGGTCCTCTCGGTGGCGCTTGCCTGCAAGTCGCTCGCCATCCAGGTGGCGCACGGCGCGCTCGCCGGGAGCCTCGGAGCCGCCGGCTCGACCAACGCACAGGGCGAGGCGCAGCAGCGCCTCGACGTGATCGCCAATGACGCCTTCCTGAGTTGCGTCGAATGGGGAGGGGAGGCCGCCGCGATGGCCTCCGAGGAGATGGACGCACCCGTGACCACGGCCATCGGCGCGTCAGGCAGCTATCTCCTGGCGTTCGACCCCCTCGACGGCTCGTCGAACATCGACGTGAACGTCGCGGTCGGGAGCATCTTTTCCATCCTGCGCGTCCCCGCGGGCGCGAATCCCGCCGACGAGCGCGCCTTTCTGCAGCCGGGAGCGGCGCAGGTGGCCGCCGGATACGCGATCTACGGGCCCAGCACGATGCTCGTTCTGAGCGTCGGCAACGGCGTGCACGCGTTCACGCTGGAGCGCTCCATCGGCGAATTCCTGCTCACGCATCCGAATCTTCGGGTACCTGAGCGCACCTCGGAGTTCGCCATCAACTCATCCAACAGCCGCTTCTGGGAGGCGCCGGTGGGCCGCTACGTATCCGAATGCCTCGCCGGGGAGAGCGGGCCTCGCGCACGCGACTTCAACATGCGGTGGATCGCCTCGCTCGTCGCCGAGGCGCACCGCATCCTCATGCGCGGCGGGGTGTTTCTGTACCCGCGAGATCGCAAGGAACCGGCTCGGCCCGGGCGCCTGCGGCTGCTCTATGAAGCGAATCCAATCGGCTTCCTGGTGGAACAGGCGGGAGGGCGCGCGAGCACCGGACGCTCGCCGGTTCTCTCGGTGGAGCCCACCAAGCTGCACCAGCGCATCGCGTTCATCTTCGGCTCGCGCGAGGAGGTCGAGCGCATCGAACGCTACCATCTCGAGGACGGGGGCGACAGCGAGCTCGACCTGCCGCTCTTCAACGCACGCGGTCTGTTCCGCGACTCCGTGAGCGCGTGAGACGATGTCCGCGAAGCATCCCATCGTCGCCATCACCGGCTCCTCGGGCGCGGGCACGACCTCGGTCACTCACACCTTCGAGCAGATCTTCCGCCGCGAGCGGGTGAGCGCGGCGGTGATCGAGGGCGACAGCTTCCACCGTTACCCGCGCGCGGAAATGCGCGAAGTGATGAGTGCCCAGGAGAAGGGCAGCCACTTCAGCCATTTTGGCCCGGAAGCGAATCTGTTCGAGGAGCTCGAGGGACTCTTTCGAGAATATTCGCAGTCCGGGACCGGCAAGCGGCGCCGCTATCTGCACGACGAGGAGGAGGCGTGCGCCTTCGGGCAGCCCGCCGGCACGTTCACGCCCTGGGAGAATCTGCCCGACGACAGCGACCTGCTGTTCTACGAGGGACTGCACGGAGCCGTGGAAACGGGCAGCGTGAGCGTCACAGCCTATCCCGACCTGCTGATCGGTGTGGTGCCGGTGCTGAACCTCGAGTGGATCCAGAAGCTGCATCGCGACAAGGCGACGCGAGGCTACTCCGCGGAGGCGGTGACCGACACGATCCTGCGGCGCATGCACGACTACGTGCACTATATCTGCCCGCAGTTCACGCGCACCCACGTGAACTTCCAGCGCGTTCCGACGGTGGACACCTCGAACCCCTTTGTCGCGCGCGCGATCCCGACCGCCGACGAGAGTTTCGTCGTGATCCGCTTCCGCGACCCGCGCGGCATCGACTTCCCCTATCTGCTCAACATGCTGCACGATTCGTTCATGTCGCGACCCAACACCATCGTGGTGCCCGGGGGAAAGATGGAGCTGGCGATGCAGCTCATCTTCACGCCCTTCATCTGGCGCCTGGTGGAGCGCCGCGGGAAGGCGCTCGCCGCCTGAGGCACTGTACGTTCACGACGCCCTTGAGGAGAGGTTCATGAAGATCATGGAGGCCCCCGCGCAGGCCGAGCGCGACCGGTTGCGCGCAAACGCGCTGCGCATGCTCGCCGTGGATGCCGTGGAACGAGCGAAGTCGGGACATCCCGGCATGCCCATGGGGATGGCGGAGATCGCGGTCGCGTTGTGGACGCGACATCTCAGGCATAACCCGGTCAATCCCGCGTGGCCCGACCGCGACCGCTTCGTGATCTCCAACGGCCACGGATCGATGTTGCTCTATGCGCTGCTGCACCTCACCGGTTACGACCTGTCGATCGAGGAGTTGAAGCGCTTTCGGCAACTCGGATCGAAGACCCCCGGCCATCCGGAGTTCGGGCTCACGCCGGGGGTGGAGACGACGACCGGGCCGCTGGGGCAGGGGCTCGCCAATGGGGTGGGCATGGCGCTCGCGGAGCGCCTGCTCGCCGAGCGCTTCAACCGACCCGGCTTCGCGCTCGT
>JBBQBW010000150.1:0-6497 GCA_038318025.1 Burkholderiales bacterium
GATCGCCGTCGCCACCACCTGCGCCACATGGTCGGGGTCTACCTCGTCGTCCTCGTCGAGGAAGCCGATCCACTCCCCCCGCGCCGCCGCCAGTCCCGCATTGGCGGCCCGCGGGCGGTCGAGGGAATCGGCGCGAACCATCGTCACCGTGAGGCCCGTGGGAGCCGCGACCTGCAGCCCCTGTCCTGCCGCATCCACCACCACCGCCTCGATGGGGCGGTGCGTCTGCGATGCGATGCAGGCCAGGGCACGCGCGAGCGTGGGCCTCCCCATGGTGCGCACGATGATGGAAACCAGCGGCGCGCTCACTTCGGCGCTTCCCCCAGCAGCTCGCGCACCAGTGCCGACTCGCGCGCGTAGAAGCCCTGGGTGTGGAAGGTCTCGGCGAGCTTGAAGTGCTCGTAGTCGAGGTGGTGGCAGTACTCGTGGAGCAGCGTGCGCAGGAAGGTGCGGAACTTGACCACCTGCTCCTTCTGCGCGGTGCGCATCCACACGCTGATGCGGGCCGTGCCGCCGGTGACCTCGTCGGGCTCGTAGAGGCCGTGCAGCTCACCGTCGGCGTTGGTGGGACGGCGCTCCAGGACGCGCATCTCGATGCGCGGCGTCTCCAGCCGGTCGTCGAGGCCATCGACCAGCGCCTGGCACAGGCGCTCGACCCCGGCGCGGTCGCCGGCGGCGAGCGCGGGCTCCAGCGTGTGGGCCACGGGCGCCAGCTCGCCAAGCCGCGGCACGTCGATCCGCAGGATGCGGTCGCTCGCGCGGTAGGTGCGCTGCGAGATGGCCCCGAGGCTGTCGTAGTAGGCGAATCGCATGGCGCCATTTTCCCATTCCGACCGGCGTTTCGGATGAAATATTCCCTGCCGATCGAATGTGATTTATTCCTCATGGGATTCCCGTCCCGGCCCTCGATACTGCGATCGACAACAACCACAACGAAGGATCGCGAATGGTCATGGCAAGCATCCTGTGCCTGGTGTGCATGGCGTGGATGGCGGCTCGCATCTGGCGCCGCAGCGCCCTGCTGGCGCTGGTGTCGGTGCTGGCCTGGCCGCTGCTCTTCTTCGCCTGCGTGCGCTTCTGGGGTGACGAGCTGAGCGACATCCGACTGCCGTTCGCGATGTTCGTGCCCGCGATCTGGATGGTGGGCGTGCTCGCGTAATCTGGAGGGGATGTCCCTCTACTACGCCGATCAGTTCATCCTGCCGCTGCCCGCCGGGCACCGCTTCCCGATGGGGAAGTACCTGCGGCTGCGCGACCGCCTGCTCCAGGCACGCGCCTTTCCCCCCGAGGCGTTCGTGGTGCCCGAAGCGGCATCCGACGCCGAGATCCTGCGCGCCCATTGCCCGGATTACCTCGCGCGCGTGGTGTCCGGCACCCTCACCCCGGCGCAGGTGCGTGCGATCGGATTTCCCTGGTCGGAGCGGATGGTCGAGCGCTCGCGGCGCTCTTCGGGCGCGACCCTGGCTGCGGCGCGCGAGGCACTCACGCGCGGCTGGTCGGCGAACCTGGCCGGCGGCACCCACCACGCGCACCGCGACCATGGCGAGGGGTTCTGCGTCTTCAACGACGCCGCCATCGCCGCGCGCGCCATGCAGGTGGAGGCCGGGCTCACGCGGATCGCGATCGTCGATTGCGACGTGCACCAGGGCAACGGCACCGCGTCGATCTTCGCCGGCGACCCGGCGGTGTTCACGTTCTCGATCCACGGGGCGCGCAATTTCCCGTTCGCCAAGGCCACGAGCGACTTGGACATCGAGCTCGCCGACGGCACCGGCGATGAAGAGTACCTGTGGCACCTGGAACGCGGCCTCGACGAGACGCTCGAGCGCTCCGACCCGCAGCTCGTGTTCTACCTCGCCGGCGCCGACCCCTACGAGGACGACCGCCTCGGGCGGCTGAAACTCACCAAGGCGGGCCTGGTGCGGCGCGACGAACTGGTGCTGCGGCGCCTTGCGGCGCGTGGCGTTCCGGTCGCCATCGCGATGGCCGGGGGTTATGCGCGGGACATCGCCGACTCGGTGGAGATCCATGCCGCGACGCTTGTCGCCGCCGAGGCGATTTTTTCGGAATAATCGGGAGGGCAAGCCGCTGCCGCTGCGTTGAGGGGTGCGCCGCGAGGGAGCGCGATCGGCAATAATCGATCCATGCCCCCCAAGCGACAGACCGTTCGCGCCGCCCGCCGCCGCGACGAGACCCTCGAACGCCCCGATCCCCCGGAACCCGTAGTTGTCCCGCTCGTCGCGCGGCGGCAACCGGCGCCGCGCCCGCGGCTGGTGGAGGGCGCCGGCCCCACCGCCGTGCTCGAGGAGTGGTTTGCGCGCAACGGCTGGAAAGCGTTCGACTTCCAGCGCGAAGTCTGGAGCGCCTATCTCGCGGGTGAGTCCGGGCTGATCCATTCGGCTACCGGCAGCGGCAAGACGCTCGCGGTGTGGCTGGGGCCGCTGGCGGAGTGGGTGGCGCAGCAGGACTCCCCCCTGGGGGAGGGCCGGGGAGAGGGTCACGGCGCCTCTCCATCGACCCTCCTCCCGCCCCCTCCCAAGGGAGGGGGAGCACCGCCGCTGCGCGTCCTCTGGATCACCCCGATGCGGGCGCTGGCCGCCGACACGCGCCTGTCCATGGAGCGGGCGGTGACGGGCCTCGACCTGCCCTGGACCGTGGGCCTGCGTACCGGCGACACCTCGAGCGCGGAGCGCGCCAAGCAGGCGCGCCGCATGCCCTCGGCGCTCGTCACCACGCCCGAGAGCCTGTCGCTGATGCTCTCCAACGCCGATGCGCGCGAGAAACTTTCGGAGCTGCGCCTCATCGTCGTCGATGAGTGGCACGAGCTGATGGGCAACAAGCGCGGGGTGATGGCCGAGCTCTGCCTCGCGCGTCTGCGTGGCTGGAACCCGAAGCTGCGCGTGTGGGGACTGTCGGCGACGCTCGGCAACATCGAGGAGGCCCTGGAGCGATTGGTGCCTGGACCCTCTCCCCGGCCCACCTTAGGGGACAGACCACCAGTTGCGAATGCTGACACTGGTGGTCTGTCCCCTAAGGTTGTGAAGGGCGTGAGCGACAAGAAGGTGGTCATCGACACGCTGATTCCGCCCGACGTGCAGAAATTCCCGTGGGCGGGGCACCTGGGGCTCGCGATGCTGGAGCACGTGGTGGAGGCAATCGAGGGGTCGCGCTCGACGCTGGTGTTCACCAACGTGCGCTCCCAGGCGGAGATCTGGTACCAGGGGCTGCTGGAGGCGAAACCAGAGTGGGCGGGACTGATCGGCCTGCACCACGGCTCGCTCGACGCGGACGTGCGCGCGTGGGTTGAGGCAGGGCTCAAGGAAGGGCGCCTCAAGGCGGTAGTGGCCACCTCCAGCCTCGACCTCGGCGTGGACTTCTCGCCCGTGGAGCGCGTGTTGCAGATCGGCAGCGCCAAGGGGGTGGCGCGCCTGCTGCAGCGCGCCGGCCGCTCGGGCCACGCGCCGGGGCAGGTGAGCCGCGTCACCTGCGTGCCCTCCCACGCGCTCGAATTTGTCGAGGCGGCGGCCGCGCGCCGTGCGGCGATGGCCGGGCGCATCGAGAGCCGCATTCCCGTCGACCGGCCGCTGGACCTCCTCACCCAGCACCTCGTCACCATCGCCGCCGGCGCGGGGTTCGAGGAGGAGGCGATGAAGGCGGAGGTGAAGACAGCGCGCGCCTTTCGCGACCTCTCGGAAGCGCAGTGGCAGTGGGCGATGGATTTCATCACCCGCGGCGGCGAGGCGCTGCAGGCCTATCCGGAATACAGGAAGGTGGAGCGCGACGCGGACGGGATCTTCCGCGTGAAGGAGCCCACCATCGCCCGCCGCCACCGCATGTCCATCGGCACCATCGTCTCCGACGCCGCGGTCAACATCCAGTTCCTGCGCGGCAAGCGGCTCGGCAACGTCGAGGAGTCGTTCGTCGCGCGGCTCGGCAAGGGCGACAACTTCATCTTCGCCGGGCAGCTGCTGGAGTTCCTCCGCGTCGAGAACATGACCGCCTACGTGAAGCCGGGCTCGCCGGGCCGCGCGGTGATCCCGCGCTGGGACGGCGGCAAATGCCCGCTGTCGAGCGAGGTGTCGGAGGGCATCCGCGAGTTGCTGGAGCTGCACGTGGAAGGCCGGGAAGACGAGCCCGAGATGCGCGCGGTGCAGCGGCTCCTCAAGCTGCAACAGGCGTGGTCGCGGGTGCCGAAGCGCCGCGAGATGCTGGTGGAGCAGACCCAGACCCGTGAGGGCCACCACATGTTCTTCTATCCCTTCGAGGGGCGGCAGGTGCACATGGGCCTCTCGGCGCTGCTCTCCTATCGGCTGGGCCGGGTGCGCCCCGCGACGTTCAGCCTCTCCTTCACCGACTACGGCTTCGAGCTCGTGTCGCGCGAGCGCTTCGAGCTGATCCCGCTGCTCAAGGCGGGGCTCCTCACCACCGACAACCTGCTGGAGGACATGCTCGCGAGCCTCAACGCGGCCGAGCTCTCCAAGCGCCAGTTCCGCGAGATCGCGCGGGTGGCGGGCCTGGTGTTCCAGGGCTACCCCGGGCAGCCCAAGACCAACCGCCAGGTTCAAGCCACCAGCGGGCTCATCTGGGAGGTGTTCGCGCGCTGGGATCCTTCCAACCCACTGCTGGGCCAGGCCGAGCGCGAGGTGCTGGAGAGGCAGCTCGAGTTCTCGCGGTTGGCCGACGCGCTGCGCCGCATGGGATCGGCGCCGATCGTGCTGCGGCAGACCCACAAGCCCACGCCGTTCGCGTTTCCGATCATGGTGGGGCGCTTTCGCGAGAAGCTCACCAGCGAGAAGCTGGCGGACCGGGTGAAGCGCATGCAGCTCGAGTTCGACAAGGCGGCACCGCCCGAGGAAGAGGCAGATCAGCAACAGCTGTTCTAGGGGGTATCGCGTGGGTGCGGGCTCTGGTTTCACCACGGAGGACACGGGGAACACGGAGGTGGCACGGGGGAAAGACCAGGTAGGGGTGGCCGAGGCTACGTTGACCGCCGCACGCGGTGCAACCCCCAAGCTTTTTGTATTCCCGTGCCACCTCCGTGTTCCCCGTGTCCTCCGTGGTAAATCCACCGTCCGAGATTCGCGCCGACCCCTCCTGACTCGCTAGAATTCAAACCATGATCGAATGCTCCGTCGCCGGCGAAAAGCTGGTGCTCCTCCCCGAGCGCGCCATGTTCTGGCCCGGGGGAAAATCCCTCTTCATCGCCGACTTCCACCTCGGCAAGGCCGCGAGCTTCCGCAAGGCCGGCATCCCGCTACCTTCGGGGACCACGCGGGAGAACTGCGAGCGCCTCGACCGCGCCATCGAGAAGACGCGCGCCACCCACGTGGTGTTCCTCGGCGATTTCCTCCACAGCGCCCAGGGCCGCGCGCCCGCCACGTTCGCGAGCTTCGCCGCCTGGCGCCAGAGCCGTGACAGCGTGGCGATGACGCTGGTGCGCGGCAACCACGACGAGAAGGCCGGCGACCCGCCGTGCGAATGGATGGAGTGCGTTGACGCGGGCGGAACCCGCGGCCCCTTCGTGCTGAACCACCACCCGGGTCCCAGCCGCGGCGGCTATGCGCTCTGCGGCCACATCCATCCGGCGGTGCGCCTCACGGCGAGCGGCGAGAAGTCGCTGCGCTTGCCGTGCTTCTGGTTCGGCGCGCGTTACGGCGTGCTGCCCGCCTTTGGCGCCTTCACCGGCAATGCCGAGGTGCTGCCGCGCCAGGGCGACCAGGTCTACGTGATCGCCGAGCAGGAAGTGCTGAGGGTTGCGTGACCCCGATGGCAGTCCCGAGGAGCGCGACCTTGCGCATTTTTCCTAGCGCTGCGGAGGAAGGATGTCGCCGAACCGGGTGATGAACTGCCCACGACGCCGATCCTCGAGGAAGTGTTCGAGGGTGCGCTTCACCATGGTGAACGCGAGCTGGTCCCAGGGGATCTCGGCCTCGGTCACCAGCTTCACCTCGAGGCTCTCCACGCCCGCCGCGATGTCCGGGTCGAGGAGCCGCGCGCGGAACATCATGTAGACCTGGCTGATGTGGGGGATCGAGTAGACGGTGTAGAGGTCCTCGATCTCCACCTTCGCGTTGGCCTCTTCCATCGCCTCGCGGGCCGCGCCCTGCGCCGCCGACTCGTTGTTCTCCATGAATCCGGCGGGCAGCGTCCAGAGGCCCAGGCGCGGCTCGATGGCGCGCTTGCACATCACGATGCGCTCGCCGTAGACCGGAACGCAGCCCACGACCATCTTGGGATTCTGGTAGTGGATGGTGCCGCAGGCGTCGCAAACCGCTCGCGGCAGGGAGTCGCCTTCGGGGATCCGGAGGATCACCCCAGAGCCACAGGAACTACAGAATTTGATCACGCGCCATGTTAACATAAGCCTCTGAAAATCCAGCAGATTCCCGCCCTGGCATGACGCCCATACCGCTCCGCTCGATCGCCGCTTTCCTGCTCCTCGCCGCCGTGTCGGCCGGGGCGCAGATGCCCGCGCGTGTTTCCGACGCTTCCCCCTC
>JBBQBW010000151.1:0-6490 GCA_038318025.1 Burkholderiales bacterium
CGATGTCGAGCAGCCACTCGAAGGTCGAGCGCGGCATGTAGGCCACGATGCTGTCGCGCAGCGTCACCACGTCGTACTTCCGGATCGCATCCTTGAGGAGCGACCCTTCCCCGAACCAGCCGCCACTGGTGACCCCGGTGAAGGTGGTGGTCCTGCCCTCCGGGGTCACGCTCGTCATCTTCACCAGTCCGTCGATTACCCCGATCCAGTGCTCCACGGGCTCCCCCTTGCGGCACACCGGAACGCCCACCGGCAGCTCGCGCACCATGGTTTCGGCCTCGACCCGGGCGACCTGCTCGGGGCTGAGGGTCCGGGTCCAGGTGGAGGCGCGCAGGAGCTCGGAGAGGGTTTTCATGGGATGGCGGGATTGTCAGGCAAAAGACACATCCCGTCAGGTCCCGGGGGCATACTAGGTCCATAAAAATGGAGGAGGGCCACAAGGTCATGACGGTGCCAGCCGGGACGGACACGTTCCCGAAATTGCTCCTGCACCACGCGCGTGCGCTCGCTGTCGCGCCCGCCATCCGCGAGAAGGACCTCGGCATCTGGCAGTCCTGGACCTGGTCCGCGATGCGCGACGAGGTCGAATGGCTCGCGGCCGGCCTTGCCGAGGCGGGGCTGGCCCGCGGCGACCACATCGCCGTCATCGGCGCCAATCGCCCGCGCCTCTACTGGACCATGATCGCCGCCCAGTCGATCGGCGCCATCCCGGTGCCGTTCTACGAGGATGCCCCGGCGGGAGAGATGGTCTACGTGTTCCGTGACGCCGAGATCGGCTTCGCCATCGTCGAGGACCAGGAGCAGGCCGACAAGCTGTTCGAGATCCTGCCGCAGTGCGCCAATCTCTCCCGCATCTGGTTCGACGACCCGCGGGGCCTGCGCCACTACACCCAGCCCCAGCTCGCCTCCTACGACTCGCTGCGCGAGTCGGGGCAGGCACGCGCGAAGGCCGAGCCCCGCTTCTTCGAGGGGGAGATCGCGAAGACCGTGCCTTCGGACACCGCGATCATGATGTACACGTCGGGCACCACCGGGAGCGCCAAGGGGGTCGTGCTCACCCACGACAACCTGATCCAGTCGAGCCGCGCCTATGCCGAGCTGGAGGGCCTGCGCGACGACGAGGAGGTGCTGGCCTACCTGCCGATGGCATGGATCGGCCAGAACGTCTTCTCCTACGCGCAATGGATGGTCGTGGGCTTCCGCATCAACTGCATCGAGTCGGGCGAGACCGTCATCACCGACATGCGCGAGATCGGGCCCACCTACTACTTCGCCCCGCCCCGCGTGCTGGAGGGCCTCCTCACCCAGGTCACCATCCGCATGGAGGACGCGAGCTGGGTGAAGCGCCGGCTCTTCGGCTACTACATGGAACACGCGCGCCGCGTGGGCGCCCGCATCCTCGATGGCAGGCCGGTCGGCGGGTGGGAGCGCTTCCAGTACTGGCTCGGCAACATCCTCGTCTACGCGCCGCTGCGCAACGCGCTCGGCATGAGCCGCGTGCGCGTCGCCTACACCGCGGGCGAGGCCATCGGGCCCGACCTCTTCGTGTTCTACCGCTCGCTCGGGATCAACCTGAAGCAGCTCTACGGCTCCACCGAGACCTCGGTGATGGTTTGCGTGCAGCCCAACGGCGCCGTGAAGCCCGACACCGTGGGCCCGCCGATGAAGGGCGTGGAGGTGCGCGTGCTCGACACGGGCGAGATCATCCTGCGCTGCCCGGGGCTCTTTCGCGAGTACTACAAGAACGCCGCGGCGACAAGCGACGCCAAGGACGCCGAAGGCTGGTTCCACACCGGGGACGCGGGTTTCTTCGACGACGACGGGCACCTGAAGATCATCGATCGCGCCAAGGACGTGGGCAAGCTCTCCTCGGGAACGCTGTTCGCGCCGAAGTACCTCGAGAACAAGCTCAAGTTCTTCCCCCACGTGAAGGAGGCGGTGGCGTTCGGCGACGGCCGCGGGGAGGCCACGGCGATGATCAACATCGACGTGCAGGCGGTGGGCGACTGGGCCGAGCGGCGTGGCATCGCCTACGCCGGCTACACCGACCTCGCCGTCAAGCCGCAGGTGGTGGGATTGATCCGGGAGTGCGTGGAGAAGGTCAACGCCGACCTCGCCAACGACCCGCGCCTGGCGGGCAGCCAGGTCCACCGCTTCGTGATCCTGCACAAGGAGCTCGACGCCGACGATGGCGAGCTCACCCGCACGCGCAAGGTGCGCCGCGGCTACATCGGCGAGAAGTACGCCGGGATCGTGACGGCGCTCTACGACGGCGCGACCCACTGCCCGGTCGACACCGAGGTGCGCTTCGAGGACGGCCGCACCGGCCGCGTGAAGGCCGACCTCGGCATCCATTCCGCGAAGACCTTCGCGCCCGACGCCGCGAAAGCGGCTGCCTGAAGCCATGGACCTCGACGAAGCCCGCCTCGCCGACACCGCCGGACGTCGCATCGGGGAGGTGATCCTCGCCGTGGAGGGCGTTTCACTCGCCTTCGGCGGCGTGAAGGCCCTCACCGACGTGAGCTTCGACGTCCGCGAGCACGAGGTCCGCGCCATCATCGGCCCCAACGGAGCGGGCAAGAGCTCGATGCTGAACGTGATCAACGGCGTCTACCGCCCCCAGGCCGGGCACGTGACCTACCTCGGCAAGCGCACCTCGCACATGGAGCCGCACGATGCGGCGCTGCGCGGCATCGCGCGCACCTTCCAGAGCCTGGCGCTGTTCAAGGGCATGTCGGTGCTGGAGAACATCCTGGCCGGGCGCAACCTGATGATGAAGACCAACATCCTCCTGCAGGCCCTGCGCATCGGCCCGGCCCTGCGCGAGGAAATCGTGCACAGGAAGCGCGTGGAGGAGATCATCGACTTCCTCGAGATCCAGCACGTGAGGAAAACCCCGGTCGGGCGCCTTCCCTACGGCCTGCAGAAGCGCGTGGACCTGGGGCGGGCACTCGCGGCCGAGCCGCGCGTGCTGCTCCTGGACGAGCCCATGGCCGGGATGAACGTGGAGGAGAAGCAGGACATGAGCCGCTTCATCCTCGACGTGAACGACGAGTTCGGCACCACCATCGTGCTGATCGAGCACGACATGGGCGTCGTGATGGACCTTTCCGACCGCGTGGTGGTGCTGGACTACGGCAGGAAGATCGCCGACGGCACGCCGGACGAGGTGCGGGCCAACCAGGCGGTGATCGATGCGTACCTTGGAGTGAAGCACTGATGAACGCCGCCACCTCCCGCAACCTCACCATCGCCTTCTTCGTGCTGCTCGCGGCGGGGGCGGTCTCGCCGATGGTGGTGGGCGGCACCCGGTTCCCGCAATGGCTCGAGGTGGTGCTGGGCGGCCTCATGTCGGGCGTGCTCTATTCGCTGGTGGCCATCGGCCTGGTGCTGATCTTCAAGGCCTCGGGCGTGTTCAACTTCGCGCAGGGCGCGATGGTGCTGTTCGCGGCACTCTCGCTGGTGCGGCTGATGGAGAAGATGCCCTTCCTCGTGGCACTCGCGCTCACCATCGCCATCATGGTGGGCGTGGCCTGGGTGATCGAGCGGCTGGTGCTGAGGAAGCTCGTGAACCAGGACCCCATCGTCCTCTTCATGGTCACGCTCGGCATCGCGTATTTCCTCGACGGCCTCGGGCAGACGGTGTGGGGCAGCGACATCTACACCCTCAACGTCGGCATGCCGAAGGAGCCGAAGATCCTCTTCGAGGGCACGTTCGAAGGCGGGATCCTGGTCTCGATGGAAGACGTCTACGCGGCAGTCATCGCGGCGACCCTGGTCGCCCTGCTCGCGCTCTTCTTCCAGAAGACCAGCACCGGAAGGGCGCTGCGCGCCGTGGCCGACGACCACCAGGCGGCGCAATCCATCGGCATTCCGTTGAACCGCATCTGGGTCATCGTCTGGAGCGTGGCCGGGCTGGTGGCGCTGGTGGCGGGCATCATCTGGGGCTCGAAGCTGGGCGTGCAGTTCTCGCTGCAGCTGGTGGCGCTGAAGGCGCTGCCGGTGGTGATCCTGGGCGGGTTCACCTCGATTCCGGGCGCCATCATCGGCGGCCTCATCATCGGGCTGGGGGAGAAGATCTCGGAGGTGTACCTGGGCCCGATGCTGGGCGGGGGCATCGAGAACTGGTTCGCCTACGTGCTGGCGCTGGTGTTCCTGCTGTTCCGGCCGGAAGGTTTGTTCGGGGAGAGACACATTGATCGCGTTTGAGGTCACACCCGTGAAGACGGGTGCCCAATTGGATCCCGGGCCATCGCCGCGGTGCGGCGCCCGGGATGACGCCCCATGATCTATCGCGAAACCGGCCAGTTCAAGACCACCTACGCCTCGGACCAGCAGCTCTTCCCGATCCTGCAGGACCGCATCTTCGTGATCGGCTTCCTGGTGTTCGCCTTCGGCGTGATGCCGTTCATCGGCAGCGAGTACCTGTTCCGGGCGATCCTGATTCCCTTCCTGATCCTCTCGCTCGCCGCCATCGGGCTCAACATCCTGGTGGGCTACTGCGGGCAGGTGTCGCTCGGCACCGGGGCCTTCATGGCGGTCGGCGCGTACTCGGCCTACAACCTGGCGGTGCGGGTCCCGGACCTGAACCTGATCGTGATCCTCCTGCTGGCCGGGGTGTTCTCCACCATCGTGGGCGCGCTCTTCGGCATCCCCAGCCTGCGCATCAAGGGCTTCTACCTCGCGGTGACGACCCTCGCCGCGCAGTTCTTCGTCGACTGGCTGTTCGCGCGCGTGAAGTGGTTCACCAACGACTCCTCGTCGGGCAACGTGTCGGCCCCGCCGCTCGAGATCTTCGGCTACGGCATCGATACCCCGGCGCAGCGTTATCTCTTCGTGCTGGCGTTCGTCTGCGTCTTCGCGCTGGTCGCGAGGAACCTCGTGCGCGGCGCCATCGGCCGCTCGTGGATGGCCACGCGCGACATGGACGTGGCAGCCGAGGTGATCGGCATCCGCCCGATGATGGCCAAGCTCTCGGCCTTCGCCGTGAGCTCGTTCATCGTGGGGGTCGCCGGCGCGCTCTGGGCCTTCGTCTACCTGGGCAGCTGGGAGCCGCTCGCCTTCGACGTGAACCGCTCCTTCCAGCTGCTCTTCATGGTGATCATCGGCGGGCTGGGCTCGATCCTTGGATCGTTCCTCGGCGCCGCGTTCATCGTGATCCTGCCGCTCATGCTGAACCAGCTGCCCGGCTGGCTCGGCATCCCGCTTTCCACAGCAATGATCTCGCACATGGAGTTCATGGTTTTCGGGGCGCTGATCGTCTTCTTCCTGATCGTCGAGCCCCGCGGGCTCGCGCGCCTCTGGGCGATCGGGAAGGAGAAGCTGAGGCTCTGGCCGTTCCCGCACTGAAGCACCGCAGCACCACAACGAGGAGGAGGAAGACATGAAGAGCACGATGAGAATCAAGGGCGCGGCGATTGCACTCGCCGTCGCCGGGGCTTTCGGCGCCGTCCAGGAAGCCGCAGCGCAGTCCGCCGGCGAGATCTTCGTCCCGGTGCTGGTCTACCGCACCGGCGCCTACGCACCCAACGGGATCCCATGGGCCGACGGCTACGTGGATTACCTGAAGCTCGTGAACGCCAAGGGCGGCGTGAACGGCGTGAAGATCGCCTTCGAGGAATGCGAGACCGGCTACGCCACCGACCGGGGCGTGGAGTGCTACGAGCGCCTGAAGAGCAAGAAGCCGGTGGCGGTGAATCCCCTGTCCACCGGCATCACTTACGCGCTCACCGACAAGGTAGCCGCCGACAAGATCACGCTCCTCACGACCGGTTACGGCCGCGCCGACTCGGTGGATGGCAGCGTCTTCGCCTGGAACTTTCCGTTGCTCGGCACCTACTGGAGTGCCGCCGACATGCTGGTGCAGCACGTGAAGAAGAAAGGCTCCCTCAAGGGCAAGAAGATCGCGCTCGTCTACCACGACTCGCCGTACGGCAAGGAGCCGATCAAGCTCCTCGAGGAGCGCGCGAAGCGGGAAGGCTTCCAGCTCACGCTGCTGCCGGTCACGCACCCGGGTGTCGAGCAGAAGGCAACCTGGCTGCAGGTGCGCCAGCAGCGTCCCGACTACGTTTTCCTGTGGGGCTGGGGGGTGATGAATTCCACCTCGATCAAGGAAGCGATCGCCGTGTCCTACCCGCGCCTGCAGATGTTCGGCGTGTGGTGGTCGTCGGCCGAGCCCGACGTCGAGCCCGCCGAGCAGGCTTCCAAGGGCTACAACGGCATCGCCCTGGGCCACTCCGACGAGCGCGACTTCCCGGTCCACAAGGACATGGTCGCCACCCTCTACGACAAGGGGCAGGGGACCGCCAAGGACAAGAAGGACATCGGCAGCGTGCTCTACAACCGCGGCATGATCTCCGCGATGCTCACGGTCGAGGCGATCAAGCAGGCGCAGTCGAAGTACGGCAAGCGCGTGGTCACCGGCGAGGAAGTGCGCTGGGGCGCCGAGAACCTGAACCTGGATGCCGCCAAGATCAAGGCGCTGGGCTTC
>JBBQBW010000152.1:0-6486 GCA_038318025.1 Burkholderiales bacterium
GTCGATGCCGATGATCTTTGCCATGTCCGTCTTCCTTATTTCGAAGTTTTCAAACCAGGTTGGGAAGTAGGGGTATTTGCCCGTAATTCAAGATGCGCCGCTCGCGGCTTGCCCGATCGTCAGCTATCCGAGGGTTCCTTCGACACGATCACCAGCGCGGGCCGCAGCACGCGGTCATTGAGGAGGTAGCCCTTCTGCAGGACCGAGACCACCGTGTTCGGTTCCTGGGGGCCTTCGAGCTGACTGATGGCCTGGTGACGGTGGGGATCGAACTTCTCCCCCTGGGGGTCGATCGCCTTCAGGGCGTACTTCTCGAACGCGGCGTCGAGCTGGCGCGCGGTGATCTCCATGCCCTGGCGGTAGGTTTCCACCGGGGCATTCTCCACCTTGAGGGAGGCCTCGAGGCTGTCCGCGACCGCCAGCAGCTCGTTGGCGAAGCCCTCGATGCCGTAGCGATGGGCCTTGGCCACGTCTTCCTGGGCGCGGCGCCGGACGTTGTCGGCCTCGGCCTTGGCGCGCAGCCAGTCTTCCCGGACCTTGGCGGCCTGGGATTCGGCGTCGGCGAGCCTGGCCTCGAGCTGCGCCAGGAGGGGATTGGATTCGGCGGCGAGGTCGCCGGGAGCCGGGGGTTGCAGGGCGCCCGTGTCGCCCGCGCCATTGAAGTCAGCGTCGGTCACGAGGAAATTCTCCAAGAAAAACAAATGCTTGATTGAAATATTGGGGATGTGCCCCGGGATTTCAAGGGGGCGCTGGGACTTCGACCGCGCCGCGGGGCGGGTGTTACTTCTTGCGCGGGAAAAGAACCCAGCTGGTGATGAGCGTCACCAGGCTGAACAGGATCGAGCCCACCAGGGCGGAGACGAACCCGTCCACCCGGAAGCCGCGCACCGCCTCGGCCACGAACCAGAACAGGAACGCGTTGATCACGAAGAGGAAAAGCCCCAGCGTGAGGATGGTGGCCGGCAGCGTGAGGAGCACCAGGATCGGCCGCACGATGGCGTTGGCCAGGCCGAGCACCAGGGCCGCGATGAGGGCGGAAACGAAGTCGTCCACGTGCACGCCGGGGTAGAAGTAGGCCACCAGCAGCAGCGCGGCGGCATTGAGGATCCAGCGGACCAGCAGGGTAATCATTTCAGCGCCTTTCGATCCTTTCGATGGCCAGGATTGAGAGGGCGGTCATCCAGGCCGGGGTGTCGTTCGTGGTGGGGATGTAATGGAAATCCTTGCCGCCCGCCTGCCGGAAAGTGTCCTGCCCCTCGATCGCGATCTCCTCCAGCGTCTCGAGGCAGTCGGCCGCGAACCCGGGGCAGATCACGTCCACCCGCCCCACGCCTTCCCGGCCGAGGCGCTCCAGGGTCTCGTCGGTGGCGGGGCCGATCCACTTCGCCGCGCCGAAGCGCGACTGGAAGCTCACCACCGTGCGCGAGTCGTTCCAGCCAAGCTCGGTCGCGATCATCTTCGCCGAGGCGAGGCACTGCGCCTGGTACGGGTCGCCATTGTCGATGGCGCGTTGCGGCAGGCCGTGGAAGCTCATCAGCAGCTTGTCGGGCCGCCCGTGCTTCATCCAGTACTCGCCCACGTTCTTCGCCACCGCCTTGGCGAAGGCGGGGTGGTCGTGGAAGTCCTCGATGAAATCGACCTGGGGCGCGGGCTTCCACTTGCGCAGGCCCCGGTCCAGGGCGTCGCGCACGCTCTCGGTCGTGCTCGCCGCGTACTGCGGGTACATGGGGATCACCAGCAGCCGCTTCACCCCCTTGTCGCGCAGCTCGGCCAGCCCCTCGGCCACCGAGGGCCTGCCGTAGCGCATCGCCGCCGCCACCGGCACCAGGCGCTTCATCTTCTGCCCCAGGTAGCCGCGCAGCAGCTGCGCCTGCCGCAGGTGGTACACGCGCAGCGGAGAGCCGTCCTTCAGCCACACCTTGGCGTACTTCTTCGCGGTCTTCCCCGGCCGGAAGGGCAACACGAAGAGGTAGAGGATCGGCAGCCACACGAGGCGCGGCAGCTCCACCACCCGGCGATCCGAGAGGAATTGCCGCAGGTAACGGCGCACGGCACCCGGGGTGGGCTCGTCCGGCGTGCCGAGGTTCACCATCAGCACGCCCGTGTCGGGCGCGCGCTCTTCAGTCATCGGTTGGGGAGCTCAGTGCTGGGAAAGCGCGGAGGATACCAGCCGCGCCGTCACGTCCACGATCGGGATCACCCGCTCGTAGGCCATGCGCGTCGGGCCGATCACGCCCACCGTGCCCACCACCTGGCCGTCTACCTCGTAAGGCGCGGTCACGATGGAGCACTCGTCCAGCGGCACCAGCTGCGAGTCGCCGCCGATGAAGATCTTCACGCCCTCGGCGCGCTCGCTCTGCTCCAGCAGCTCGAGCAGCTGCGTCTTGCTCTCGAACATGTCGAAAAGCCGGCGCATCCGGGCCATGTCCCCCGAAAGGTGGTCCACGGAAAGCAGGTTGCGCCCGCCGGAGATCACCACGCCGTCCACTGGCTGGCGGTTGCCCTCGGTGCCGGCGACGATCGCCGCCTGCATCAGGGTCGAGATGTCGTGGTGCAGGTCCAGCAGCTCGTTGCGAACGCGGTTGCGCAGCTGGTCGAACTCCACCCCGGCGTAGTGCTGGTTGATGAAGTTGGCCGCTTCCACCAGCTGCGAGGGGCTGTACGGGCGGTCCACCACCAGCACGCGGTTCTGCACGTCGCCGTCGGAGGCCACGATGATCAGCAGCACGCGCTTCTCGGAGAGGCCGAAGAATTCCACGTGCCTGAGCGCCGCGCCCCGCCGGCGGGGGGAGACCACCACGCCCGCGAAGTGGGTGAGGTCGGAGAGGATCTGCGAGGCGTTGGCCACCACGCGGTGGGGATCGTCGGGGCTGATCTGCTCTTCCAGCTGCTGGCGCTCCAACTGCTCCATCGGCTGCACCGTGAGGAGCGTGTCGACGAAGAAGCGGTAGCCCTTGGGCGTGGGAATGCGCCCGGCGGAGGTGTGGGGGCTCGCGACGAAGCCCATCTCCTCCAGGTCGGCCACCACGTTGCGGATGGTGGCGGGGGACAGCTCCACCGTCGAGAAGCGGGAGAGGGAGCGCGAGCCCACGGGCTGGCCGTCGGCGATGTATCGCTCGACCAGGATCTTCAGCAGGGACTGCGCGCGTTCGCTCAGCATGTCGGAGGCTATTCTACAAACAATCATGCTCTAATTGCGTTCATGGCTGCCGCATTCAAGACGGTCGCCGTCGTGGGCAAAAGCGACGCGGCGAGCCTTCCCGACATTCTCGACGAACTTTCCGGCGTGATGCGCGCGCGCGGCGTGGCCATCGTGATGGACCCGGCCACCGCCGCGGCCTCTCGCGTTGCACCCGATCGCGTGGTCGAGATGGAGGCGCTGGCCGCCCGCAGCGACCTCGCCGTCATCGTGGGCGGCGACGGCACCCTCATCGCCAGCGCCCGCCTCATGGCGGAGCACAACGTGCCGCTGGTGGGGGTCAACCTGGGGCGCCTGGGCTTCCTCACCGACATCCCCGCGCAGAGCGCGGGCTCGGCCATCGGCGCCATCCTCGACGGCGAGTTCCTGCCCGAGCAGCGCATGCTCCTCTCGGGCTCGGTTCGCCGCGGCGACAAGACGCTCTTGACCGCCCTCGCCATGAACGACGTGGTGGTAAACCGCGGCGCCATGGGCAGCATGATCGAATTTGCGGTCACGGTGGATGGTGAGTTCATCTACACGCTGCGGGCCGACGGCCTCATCGTCGCCACCCCCACGGGAACCACCGCCTACGCGCTCTCGGCCGGCGGGCCGATCCTGCACCCGTCGCTCTCGGCCATCGCGCTGGTGCCGATCTCGCCCCACACGCTGTCGAACCGCCCGGTGGCGATCCGCAGCACCTCGAAGGTGGAGATCACCCTGGTGCGCGGGGAGGGCGCGCGCGCCAACTTCGACGTGCAGGCGTACACGGAGCTCGAGCCAAACGACGTGGTGTGCGTGGCCGCCTCGCCCAAGCCCGCCACCCTGCTGCATCCCAAGGGCTACCGCTACTTCTCCATGCTGCGGCAGAAGCTGCGCTGGACCGAGCGCACCGCCTAGTACCGCGATGCTGCGCGCGCTCTCCATCCGCGATTTCGTCATCGTCGATCGGCTCGACCTGGAGCTCACCGGTGGCTTCAGCGCCCTCACCGGCGAAACCGGCGCCGGCAAGTCGATCCTGGTCGACGCTTTGGCATTGGCGCTGGGCGGGCGGGCCGATGCCGCGGTGGTGCGCGCCGGCGCGCAGCGCGCCGAGGTGAGCGCCGATTTCGACGTGGAGTCCCTGGCTGCGGCGCGCGCGTGGCTCGCCGGGCAGGAGCTGGAGGAAGGCGAGGCCGCCTGCCTGATCCGCCGCACCGTCGATGCCGGCGGCCGCTCCCGCGCCTTCGTGAACGGCCGGCCCGCCACCGTGGCGCAGTTGCGCGAGCTTGGCGAGCTGCTGGTGGACATCCACGGCCAGCACGACCACCAGCTGCTGCTGAAGCGCGACCGCCAGCGCTCGCTCCTCGATGCTTTCGGCGGCCACGAGGCCGTGGCCAGTGAGGTGTCGCGCCTGCACGGCGCCTGGCGCCGGGTGGCGGAGCAGCGCATCGCCCGGGAGCACGCCCAGGCCACCTCGGCCCGGGAGCGCGACCTCCTCTCCCACGAGATCCGTGACCTCGAGACCCTGGCCTTCGACCCGCGCCAGTGGCTGGAGGAGCAGGGCGAGCATCGGCGCCTCGCCCACGCCCAGGAGCTGATCGAATCGGTCTCAGAGTGCGCCGAGGCCCTCGACGACTCCCCCGAATCGGCGACCGCCCGGCTTGCCCACGCCGCGGCGCGCCTCGCCACCGCCGCCGAGCTCGATCCCGCGCTGGAGGAGGCCCGCCGGGATGCCGAGACGGCCGGCGTCCACGCAAGGGAGGCGGCGCAGCAGTTGCGCCGCTATCTGCAGCGGCTCGAGGTCGATCCCCAGCGCCTCGCGCAGCTCGATGGGCGTCTGCGCGACGTGTTCGAGGCCGGGCGCAAGTACCGCGTCGACCCCGCCGAGCTCCCCGCGGCGCTGGAGGAGCGCAAGCGGCGGCTGGCCGAGCTGGGCGGCGAGGAGAGCCTCGAGAGCCTGCGCCAGCAGGAGGCCGCCGGCGAAAAGGCCTACCGCGCCCGCGCGACCGAGCTCTCGACCGCGCGCCGCGAAGCCGCGCGCCGCCTCGGCGCCGAGGTCACCCGCACCATGCAGCAGCTGGCGATGGGCGGCGGCCGCCTGGAAGCGGTGTTCCAACCCCTTGAAATACCCGGGGCCGGCGGCCTTGAAGGCGTCGAGCTGCAGGTGGCGTTGAACGGCGGCCAGGCCCTCTCGCCCCTTGCCCGGGTCGCTTCCGGCGGGGAGCTCTCGCGGCTGTCGCTGGCCATCCAGGTCCTCCTCTCCGGCAACGCGTCGGTCCCTACCCTGGTGTTCGACGAGGTCGATGCCGGCATCGGCGGGGGCGTGGCCGAGGTGGTGGGGCGCCTGCTGCAATCCCTCTCCCGCCACCACCAGGTCCTCGCCGTCACCCACCTGGCCCAGGTGGCGGTGCACGCCCGCGAGCAGCTGCGGGTGGCTAAGAAGGCGGGGCCCGGCGGCACGCTCGCCGGCGTCGAACCCCTCGATGCCGCCGCCCGCGTGGAGGAGGTCGCCCGCATGCTGGGGGGCCTCAAGATCACCGCGGCCACCCGCCGCCACGCCGAGGAAATGTTGCAAAACGCCCGGGCGGCGGGTAAACCATTGCGAAAGGAAAAGGGCCGGGCCGCCGCCGGGTCCTGACGCCGTAGACAATCGAGCGGGCGCAAAGCCCGCCGGGGAGCGCGATGGGAGAGATCGTCGGCAAGACCGGGCTGGTGCTCGCGGGCGGCGGCGCGCGCGCGGCCTACCAGGTAGGCGTCCTCCAGGCGATGCGCGAGATGCTTCCCGACGCCAAGGCCAATCCCTTCCCGATCATCTGCGGCACCTCCGCCGGCGCGGTGAATGCCGGGGTGCTCGCCTGCTTCGCCGACGATTTCGGCAAGGCGGTCGAGAACCTGCTGGAGGTGTGGCGCAACTTCGAGCCGCGCCACGTCTACCGGGCGGACTTCACCGGCGTCTTCGCCAACAGCACCCGCTGGTTCGCCAGCATGCTGTTCGGCGCGTTCATGAAGAACCGCCCGGTGTCGCTGCTGGACAACCGCCCCCTCGAGGGACTCCTCGGCCGCAAGCTCGACTTCGACCGCATCGAGCGCAACATCGCCTCGGGCGCGCTGGACGCCGTCTCCATCACCTGCTCGGGCTACACCTCGGGGCAGAGCTGCAGCTTCTTCGAGGGTAACGCGATGCTCGAGGGTTGGAAGCGCTCCCAGAGGATCGGCATCAAGGCGAAGATCCGCGTGTCGCACCTGATGGCGTCCTCGGCCATCCCGTTCCTCTTCCCCGCCCATCACCTGAACCGCGAGTTCTTCGGCGACGGCTCGATGCGCCA
>JBBQBW010000153.1:0-6473 GCA_038318025.1 Burkholderiales bacterium
CTTAGGGGACAGACCACCAGTGTCAGCATTCGCAACTGGTGGTCTGTCCCCTAAGGTTTTCTCGTCCAGCACGTAGGCGCCGGGGTAGCGGGCGGGCAGGGTTTGCCAGTCGGCGGCGGATTGGCCCGGCGGCAGCAGGGAGACCTGGCCGCGGATCAAGGTCGCGGCGAAGCCGAGCATGAAGCCGGCGCGCGTCGCGCACAGGTTGATCGCGTAGGGCGCGTCGGGGAGTATTGCGGCGACTTGGGCGGCGCGCGCGAAGAAGGCGCCCGCGGCGACCGGGCCGCCGGGCCCCAGCAGGACCGGGTCTTCCGCGCGGCAGTAGCGCGCCAGCGGCAGCATCGGCTAGGCGCGGGTGGCGTCCGCGGGGCGGGAGGCGCCGCGGGTATCTTCGCGGATCGCGAGGATCGTGATGCGCACCAGCTCCGCGAGCGATCCGTGGCTGTGATCGGCGAACACGCGTTTGCGGTAGACGAGCTCACCCACGAAGAGGAGGCCGGGCACCACGTATCCCAGCCCCTGCACCCACCACGCCCAGGTGGCGAAGGGTACGACGAAGGCGAGCGCGAGGGCGCCAGCGAAGAGCGCCGCGAAACACGCGGTCCAGATGACGGTGAGCGCGCGCGCGTGCCGCTCCATCGCCGGGGGCAGTTGCGGATGCTCCATGCGCGCGATGCGCACGATGAACGGCACGCGGCCGGCGGCGAGCGTGCGGCCGAAGAAGAACGCCATGAACGCGAACGCGGCGAGCGGTGGCAAATAAGCGAAAAGCGCGGCGTGCTCGGAGAAACGCAGCGCCAGCGCGGCGAGCACCACGCCCAGCAGTGCCCCGAGGAGCCAGCGGCCGCCGGCGGCGAAGAGGGCCCCCACCATCAACCCGATCACCGCGAGGGCGAGGGCGCGATGTCCCAGCGCCGATGCCGCGAAGTACGAGCCGGCGAGGACGATCCAGAGCAACCCGAAGGCCGGGGCGCGCGTCACGTGGTGGTGCGGGCCGGCGTCAGCCCGGGCGGTGCTGCCGGATGTGGGCGGCGAGGCTGCGCAGCGACCGGAAGATGGCGTCGTTCTGCGGATCGTCGGAGCGCAGCTTCACGCCGTGGGCCTTCTCGATCGCCATCGACAGCTCGAGCATGTCGAGGGAGTCGAGCCCGAGGCCCTCGCCGAAGAGCGGCGCCTCGGGCTCGATGTCCTCGGGCTTCACCCCCTCGAGGTTCACTGCCTGCACGATGAGGCGCGCCAGGGCGGCCTCGCCGGATTGCTCGTCGCTCATTGCGGGTGGGGCCTTGGTTGCCGTTAGAGGGTACGTCGCAGGCGCGGCTCGATAGGGCCGCTGGAAAGCCGCTGGAGTCTAGCATGGCAAGGTGCCGCAAGAACCATGCGCGCTGCCCCTCCCCGAGGGGATTTACCCCTAGAATCCAGCCTCTGATGACGCCGCTTGCAATTCGCTCCTACACCACCACCAGCGCCGCGGGCACCGGCAAGGAAGCCACCGCCGCCGCGCTGCGGGAAGGTCGCAGCGGCCTCGCCCCCAACGACCTGCCCTGGGCGCCGCTGCCGTGCTGGATCGGCCGTGTGGCGGCGTGCGAACCGGTAAAAATTCCCGCCGCCTTCGCTGCCTACGACTGCCGCAACAACCGGTTGGCACTCTTCGCGCTCGAGCAGGATGGTTTCGTCGCGGCGGTGTCCGCGGCGCGCCGCCGCCACGGCGCCGACCGCATCGGCGTCTTCCTCGGCACCAGCACTTCCGGAATCCTTTCTACGGAGCTCGCCTACCAGCAGCGCGACCCGGTGACCGGCGGGTTGCCCGAAGCCTTCCTGTACGACACCACCCACAACCTCGACGCCACCACCGAGTTCGTGCGCGGCGTGCTCGGCCTGAAGGGCCCGGCGATGACGCTCTCCACCGCGTGCTCCTCGAGCGCCAAGGTGTTCGCGCTGGCCGAGCGCTTCATCCGCCTGGGGCTCATCGACGCAGCGGTGGTGGGCGGCGTCGACAGCCTTTGCCACACCACGCTCTACGGCTTCAGCGCCCTGCAGCTCGTGGCCCCCGACATCTGCCGCCCCTTCGATCCGGGCCGCCGCGGCCTGAGCATCGGGGAAGCCGCGGGCTTCGCCCTCCTCGAGCGCGGCGAGGGCGCGGTGAACCTCCTCGGCTACGGCGAGACCAGCGACGCGCACCACATGTCCACGCCGCATCCTGAAGGCGACGGCGCGCGCCGCGCGATGCTGGAAGCCCTGGGCCGCGCGGGCCTCGCCCCGCGCGCCATCGACTACGTGAACCTGCACGGCACGGCTACGCCCGCCAACGACCGCGCCGAAGGGCGTGCCGTGCACGGCGTCTTCGGCGCCACGCCGTGCTCCTCGACCAAGGGCATCACCGGCCACACGCTGGGTGCGGCCGGCATCACCGAGGCGGCGATCGCGATACTGAGCCTCGAGCAGGGGTTCCTGCCCGGCATGCCCACGACCCGCGAGGTGGATCCTGAAACGCAGTGCGCCATCGCGCTCCACGGCGAGGCCCGTTTCCTCGAGCGCGTGATGAGCAACAGCTTCGGCTTCGGCGGCAGCAACTGCGCGCTGGTGTTCGGCAGGGCGGCGCGATGATCCGCGTGGCGGTGGCGAGCGCCGGCGTGATCGCCCCCGGAATGCCGGATTGGGCGGCGGCGCGCGCGGTGCTGGGAAGCACCCGGGTGTTCGAATCGCAACCCCTTGCCGATATCGCCCCCGCGAGCCTGGCGCCCGCCGAGCGCCGCCGCAGCTCGCCCACGGTACGGCTCGCCATCGCCGTGGCCGAGCAGGCGCTGGACAGCACCGCGCTCCAGGCCCACGAGATGGCGCTGGTGTTTTCCTCCGCGGAGGCCGCGGGCCTCATCACCCACCAGCTCTGCGAGGTGCTCGCCGGCAGCCGCGAGGTCTCGCCCACGCAGTTCCACAACTCGGTGCATAACGCGCCCAGCGGTTACTACAGCATCGCGATGAACGCGAAGGGCAGCGCCGCCAGCATCTGCCGCGGGCCGTGGAGTTTCGGCGCGGGGCTTCTCGCCGCGACCGCCCAGGTGGTCGCCGACGAGGTGCCGGTGCTCTTCGTCTGCTACGACAGCCCGCTGCCCGCGCCGCTCTCCGACTCGATGCCGGTGCTCGAGGCCACGGCGATCGCGCTGGTGCTCTCGCCGCGCGCGCAGGACGCCGCGCTCGGATCGTGGGAAGTGGCGGTGCTGCCGGCGCTGGCACCCGATCCGTGGCCGGCCTGGATGCCGCCGTTGTGGCACGCCAATGCCGCGGCCCGCGGCTTCGCCGCCCTCGCCACGCTCGCCGCCGGCGCCAGCGCCGGTGCCGCGGCCACGGTGCCGCTCTCCGACGACCTGGCGCTGCGGGTGACGCGATGCTAGATCGCGCCGGGATCGCCGAGCGCATTCCCCATGGCGGCGCCATGTGCCTGCTGGAGCGCGTGGTGTCGTGGGATGCGGGCTCGATCCGGTGCGCCGCGTCTTCCCATCGCGATCCCGCGAATCCGCTGCGGGAGGCCGGGGGGCTGCCGGTGTGGGCCGGCGTCGAGTACGCCGCCCAGGCCGCCGCCGTGCACGGGTCGCTCCTGCAGGAAGCGTCAGCGCCCCGTAAGGCGGTGCTGGCCAAGCTGCGCGATGTCACGCCCGCTTGCGAGCGCCTCGACGACGCCGCAGGCGAGCTCCTCCTCGAAGCGACACTCGCGCACCGCGATCCGGCCGGGGCGATCTATTCGTTCACCGTCAGCGCCGGCGCGCGCGCGCTCCTTACCGGCCAGTTCACGCTGATGTTCACCGGGAAGGCGCCGTGAAGCGCGCTCTGGTGACCGGCGGCAGTGGCGCCATCGGCGGGGCCATCTGCCGCGAGCTGTCGGCCCAGGGCTTCCACGTGGTGGTGCACGCCGGGCAGCGCCTCGATCGCGCCCAGGCGCTCGCGGGCGAGCTCACCGCGGGCGGGGGTAGCGCCGCGGCGATCGCCTTCGACGTGGGCGACAGCGAGGCTGCGGCGGCGGCGATGGCGACCCTGCTCGAGGAGGGGCCGGTGCAGGCGTTGATCCACAATGCCGGGATGCACGACGATGCATTGCTGGCGGCGATGGACGCCGCGAGCTGGCGCCGGGTGATCGATGTCAGCCTGCAGGGATTCTTCAACGTGACCCAGCCGCTGCTGTTGCCGATGATCGGCACGCGCTGGGGGCGGATCGTGAGCGTCACGTCGCTGTCGGGCGTGATCGGCAACCGCGGGCAGGTGAACTACTCCGCGGCGAAGGCGGGCCTGCACGGCGCCACCAAGGCGTTGTCGCTCGAGGTCTGCTCGCGCGGCGTGACGGTGAACGCGGTGGCGCCCGGCGTGATCGATTCGCCGATGACGGGGGAGGCGTTTCCGCCCGAGCGCATCAAGCAACTGGTGCCCATGGGGCGCGCCGGCAAGCCCGACGAGGTGGCGGCGCTGGTGGGCTTCCTCTGCTCGGAGCGCGCCGGCTACATCTCCGGCCAGGTCATCGGCATCAACGGCGGCATCACCTGACGATTCGAGGCACGAACATGGCACGAATGGAAATCACCGGGATCCCCGAGTCCGAACGCCAGTGCGAGGTGTTGGTGGTGGGCTGCGGCCCCGCTGGCTCCACCATCGGCGCGATGCTGGCGCAGAAGGGCCGCAAGGTCACCGTGGTCGACAAGGACCGCCATCCGCGCTTCCACATCGGCGAGTCGCTGCTGCCCCTCAACATGCCGATCCTCGAGCGCCTCGGCGTCTGGGACGAGCTGGTGCAGATCGGCATCCGCAAGGACGCGGCCGAGTTCGAGTCCCGCGCCCACGGCAAGACCGTGGAGTTCCGGTTTTCCACCGCCTTCGACAAGCGCTGGCCCCATGCCTTCCAGGTGCGCCGCTCCGAGTACGACCACATGCTGCTGCGCAACTGCGCGCGCAAGGGCGCCAACGTCCACGAGGGCGTGCGCGTCACCTCGGTGGAGTTCGGCGACCTCGAGCGCGGCCAGGACACGATCGTGAACCTGCAGCTCGAGGGCGGCGCCACCCAGCAGTGGAAGACGAAATTCCTGGTGGACGCCTCGGGACGCGACACCTTCCTCGCCGATCGCTTCGGCATCAAGCGCAAGAACAGGAAACATGCGAGCGCCGCGATCTTCGGCCACTTCCGCAATGCCCGGCGCAACCCCGGCAGCGCCGAAGGCAACATCACCATCGTGTGGTTCGAGCACGGCTGGTTCTGGTTCATCCCGCTGAAGGACGGCACCACCAGCGTGGGAGCGGTGTGCTGGCCGGCCTACCTCAAGTCGCGCAAGGTCGACCCGAACCCGTTCTTCATGCAGACCATCGCGATGGCCCCGGAGATCGCCGACCGGCTGAAGGATGCCGAGCTCACCGCGCCGGTCACCGCCACCGGCAACTATTCCTACCAGTCGACGCGGATGGCCGGCGGCGGTTACCTGATGGTCGGCGATGCCTGGGCGTTCATCGACCCGGTGTTCTCGAGCGGCGTGTACCTCGCGATGAACAGCGCCATGCTCGGCTCCGAGGTGGTGGACCAGGTGCTGAAGGATCCGTCGCGCGCCCCGGCGCTCTACCGCGAGTTCGACCGCACCGTGCGCCGCGGCGTGGGCACGTTCTCATGGCTCATCTACCGCATGACCAACCCCACCATCCGCCGGCTCTTCATGGCGCCGCGCAACGTCTGGGGCGTGCAGTCGGCGGTGGTGTCGCTGCTGGCGGGCGACGTGTTCCGCACCGATGGGCCGGTTCGCCCGCGGCTGATGCTGTTCCGCGGCATCTACTACTTCAACTTCATCGCGCGCTGGCCCGAGGCCTATCGCGCCTGGCGCAAGCGCCGCGAGGACATCCGCGTGCCGGCGGAGACCGCATGATGCGTTTTCTTGCGGCCTGCCTGCTGCTCGCCGCACCCCTTGCCCACGCCGAGGAGGCGCCCTTGTGGGAGCTGGGGGGCGGCGTTGCCGGGGTGAGCTTCCCCGACTATCGCGGCTCGGCGCGCCAGCGCGAGTACCTGCTGCCGGTGCCGATGTTCGTCTATCGCGGCGAGGTCTTCCAGGCCGACCGCGACCGCGTGCGCGGCGTGTTCTACCGCACCGAGCGCGCCGAGATCGATGTCTCGATCAACGGTTCGGTGCCGGTGGAAAGCGACGGCGGCGGCGCCCGCGAGGGCATGCCCGACCTCGATCCCACGCTCGAGATCGGGCCCTCGTTCAACTGGAAGTTCCTGCAGGCGCCGCGCCACACCGTGACGCTGCGCCTACCGGTTCGCGCGGTGATCGCGAGCGACTTGCGCAACTTCCAGGGCGCGGGGGTGCTTGCCAATCCCAACCTGAACCTCGACGTGCGGTTCGACGACGGGTGGAAACTGGGCCTGCAGGCCGGGGCGCTTTTCGGCAGCCGCCGCTATCACGACTATTTCTACGGCGTCGCCGCGGAGCATGCGCGCCCGGGGCGTCCCG
>JBBQBW010000154.1:0-6462 GCA_038318025.1 Burkholderiales bacterium
GTCAGGTTGATCCACGAGGTGCCGTTGTTGGTGGTGCGGAAGGCGCCGCCGTATTGCGATTCCTGGAAGGTGCCGCTCACGTCCTCGTAGTTGCACTGCAGGCCCACGACCGCGGTGCCGGAGGCCTGGTATTCCAGCCCCGTCACGTAGGTGCCGTTCAGGCCCGTGGAAGCGCGGACGAAGGTGGGAGTGCCCGAAGCGTTGCCGACCAGGATCACGCCCTGCCCCGGCACGCCGATCATTACCGTGTCGCTGCCGGCGCTGCCCGGATCCACAGCGACCGCCGTGACCGGATCGTAGGAGAGCTGCGTCCACGTGGCACCGCTGTCGGCGCTGCGATAGAGGCCGTTTTCGGTGGCGACGTAGATACGCGCGACACTGAGCGGGCTCACCGCCAGCTTGTGGGCATAACGCGCCGGGAGGGCCGCCTGGTGCACCCAGGTCGAGCCGCCGTTGGTGCTCTTGAAGACGCCGCCGCCCTGGGTGGCCGCGTAAACGGTGGTGCCCGTGGTCCACAGCAGGTCGCGCGCCTCGCCCGCATTGGACGACACGCGCGTGGGGGCGGAATGAGCGGCAAAAGCGATGCACAGCCCTGCCAGCAGGGCCTTGGGACGAAGCGTGCGAATCATGTGACTCCCTTGTTTTTGCGCCGTTTTCTCGAGGACGGCGGTCTGGATGATAGCGGCGCGAACCCCATTTCAAATGTGACTTTCCGCACAGGGAACGGACCGGAAACACTTACATAATACTCGGTGAGGGTCCCGAGGCAGTCACCGCTTCAGGGGCCCGCGGTTACATTTGGAGGATCGGAGCCATGACCCGGATCACCGCCCTGTCCGCCCTTGCGGCGGCGCTTTTCGCCACCTTCCCGGCCGCCGCCGCCCCGAGCCTGTTCACGCGTGTCCCGGCGCCGAAATCCACCGCGGCGCCCGAGCACCTGGTCGGCACGGTCGCCGTCGCCTTCGACGCGGCCGCCCTGGGCGCCATGGCGCCCGGCGAGAGCGTCTCGTTCTCGCTGCCCAACGGCAACACCTACGACGCGGTGCTGGATCGTCTCGAGAAACATGCCGACGGCGACATCACCTGGGTCGGCCGCATCGCCAACGGCACGTCGGACCAGCTGGTGCTGGTGACCCTGGGCGCGGCCGGCACGTATGCCACCTTCACGCTGCCCGACGGCAACTGGGGCGCGGTGCCCGGCACTGGCGTGGACTGGATCTTCGATGCCGACTTCTCGCACCTGCACGTGGACCGCTCCGGGGCAACCGATGTGAAAGTGCCCCCGGAGCTGCTCAACGCCCCGATCGCCAAGGCCGCCGGCGACCCGGCCGCCTGCGAGACGCCGGTCACCTCGACGCCCGCGAACCAGGTGATCGACGTGCTCTTCGCGATGGCCCCGGATTTCGTGAGCGCCCACGGAGGTGCCGCCAACGCGAGCACGCGCATCAACAACCTCCTCAGCTCAATCAACACCTACTACGCGAACAGCAAGGTGGGCATCACGCTGCGTCGCGTGGGCGCGGTGAACGTGGCCTACGCCAGCGCCTCGTCCCAGACGAGCGCCAACTGCAACGGCGCGACCCCCGCGGCGGCCTGCGACGGCGAGGCGCTCGACAACATCACGGCAAGCGCGGGCACCTTCAGCCACATCGCCCAGCTGCGCAACCTCTACCAGGCCGACATGGTCGCCTTCATGCGCGGCGGCCGCGGCGGCGGCGGCGCTTCCGGGGTGGCCTGGATCGGTGGCTACCAGCGGTCGAACATCGCGGTCAGTGCGGGCAGCATGTACTCGCTGAGCGGCGACTCCCCCGGCATCTCGCCCACGCTGATGGCCCACGAGCTCGGCCACAACATGGGCAACAACCACGACCCGGCGAACGCTGGCACCACCTCCTTCGGCGCCACCTCCTACGCCTACGGCTATACGTACTGCGGTCCGGGCGGTGCCACCGCTTCCTGCCCAGGCAACGGCGGCTCCAACAACACGCCCACGGGCGGCTTCGGCACGATCATGTCGTACTGGCGCCCGACGCTCGCGCGCTTCTCCAACCCGAGCGATACGTGCAACGGCGTGCCCTGCGGCGGCACCACCGCCTCGACGAGCCCCGCTTTCAGCGCGGTACCCGACGAAGCAAGGACGCTCAACTGCACGCGCACCGGCATCGGCGCGATGAAGAATTCCGCCTTCGGCCTCGATTGCCCCAATCCGACCCTCGACAGCGACGGGGACGGGCTGCCCAATTGCCAGGAACAGGCGCTCGGCCTGTCCACCTCGACGAAGGACAACAACATCTTCGCGCCGGACGCGCGCTCGACGCTGCTCTTCGCGGGCCAGGTGTACCGCGACTTCCTGGCGCGCGATGGCGATGCAGACGGCCTGAATTTCTGGGCGGGCTCGGTGATGAACGGCACGTACAGCCGCGCGCAGGCGATCCAGGGCTTCTTCAACTCCAACGAATTCCAGGGCACCATCGCCCCCGTGGCGCGGCTCTACTTCGCCTACTTCCTGCGCATTCCCGACTACGGCGGGCTCAACCACTGGATCGGCCAGTACCGCGCGGGCACCTCGCTCGACTCGGTCTCGCAGGCCTTCGCGGGCTCCGCCGAATTCGTGAATGCCTACGGCGCGCTCAACAACACGCAGTTCGTGACGCTCGTCTACAACAACGTCCTCGCCCGCGCGCCGGATGCGGGCGGGCTCACGCACTGGGTGGGACAGCTGACCAGCAACACCATGACGCGCGGCGCGGTGATGCTGGCCTTCTCCGAATCGGCCGAATACAAGGCGCTCATCGCGAGCGAGGTGTACGTGACCATGAGCTACGCGGGCATGCTCCGGCGCGCGCCGGACGCGGGCGGGTTCAGCTACTGGGTTAACTACCTGGACGGCGGCAACTCGGGGCTCGCCCTGCTGAACGGCTTCCTCACTGCGAATGAGTACCGCGCGCGGTTCCTGCCATGATCGCGGCGGGCGGGGGCCGCTCTTCGCGGTTCCCGCCGGCAAGCCGTAATAAGATGCGGCATCAAACTTGGGAGGAATCATGAAGCTACGGTCATTCGTGATGGCTGCCGCGTGCGCGGCCTTGAGCGCTGAGGCCGTCCCCACCCTCGACGGCTGCCCCGTCTTCCCCGCCAACAACTTCTGGAACACCCGCGTCGACTCCCTGCCGCTCCATCCGCGCTCGGCGGCATGGGTCGCGTCGATCGGCGCAACCACCCTCTTCCACATGGATTTCGGCGGCGGTTTCTACCCGGATCCGCCGGACCCCGACGCCGCGCCGATCGGCATCCCGTTCACCAGCGTGCTGGGCTCGCAGCCCAGGGTGAACGTGACCTTCACCGACTACGGCGACGAGAGCGATGCCTCTCCCAACGTGCCTGCGCCGCAAGTGCCGCCGGGCTCGGGCACCTACCAAGGGCAGTACCCGTACCCGTCGAATGCGCCGATCGAGGGCGTGGGGCCCGCCAACCCGAACACCGGCGGCGACCGCCACGTGCTGGTGGTGGACCGCACCAACTGCATCCTCTACGAAACCGGCAACTCGTATCCGCAGGCGGGCGGCGCATGGCTTGCGAGCGGCGGCGCGGTGTACAACCTCAACGCCAACGGGCCGCTGCGCCCGCTCACGTGGACCTCGGCCGACGCGGCGGGCCTCGCGATTCTGCCGGGCCTGGCGCGTTACGACGAAGCGGCAGCGGGCGAGATCCAACACGCGCTGCGCTTCACCGCGCCCACGACCCAGCGCGCCTTCATCTGGCCTGCGCGCCACCAGGCGGGCTTCAGCACAAGCCTCGACGTGCCGCCGATGGGCGCGCGTTTCCGGCTACGCGCCTCGTACAACATGAGCGGCTTTTCGCCGCGCGCCCGGGCGATCGCGCAGGCGATGAAGACCTACGGCATCGTTCTCGCCGACAACGGCTCGCGCTGGTACGTGAGCGGCGCGCCCGATAACCGCTGGGACAACGACGAGCTGCACCAGCTCGACGTGCTGCGCGGCTCGGACTTCGAGGTCGTGGACACGGCCCCGCTCATGATCGACGCCAACTCGGGGGAGGCGTGCCAGCCGGGCGACGCCGACAACGACGGCATCCCGTCGTGCCTCGAGCCGCGCGAGGGCCGCTCCGCGGCGACGAAGGACAACGACGTGTTCGGCAGCGCCCGGCTGTTCGCGATGCAGCAGTACCGCGACTTCCTCGGGCGCGAGGGCGATCCCGCGGGCGTGGATTTCTGGACCGGCCAGGTGGGCACGGCGCAGACCCGTGCCCAGGTGACGGAGGCCTTCTTCAACTCCTCCGAGTTCCAGGGCAGCATCGCACCGGTGGCACGCCTGTACTTCGCGTACTTCCTGCGCATTCCCGACTACTCGGGCCTGTCGTTCTGGGCCGGCTACTACCGCGACGGCAACCCGCTCGCGAACATCGCCAACTTCTTCGCCCAGAGCACCGAATTCACGACCGCCTACGGCTCGCTCTCCAACGGCGACTTCGTGACGCTCGTCTACAACAACGTGCTCGGCCGCGCCCCCGACGCCGGAGGCCTCGCGTACTGGAAGGGCCAGCTCGACACCAACGCGCGCACGCGCGGCCAGGTGATGCTGGGCTTCTCCGAGAGCGAGGAGTTCCGCGCCGCGATGGCCGCCGAGGTGTTCGTCACCATGACCTACATGGGCATGCTGCGCCGCGCACCCGAGCAGGGCGGCTTCGATTTCTGGGTCGATTACCTCGAGGGCGGCAGCAGCGGCCTCGCGCTGATCGGCGGCTTTCTCGGCTCCACCGAATATCGCCTGCGCTTCCTCCCGCAGTAGGTCGACGCTCGGCGGCACGGGCATAATCCGGTTGGCGGATCGAAGCCGCCGACCCAAGGAGACAAACAATGAAAAAATCCATGCTTCGCATCGCGGGCGCACTCCTGCTTTGCATCGCGGCGGTCGATTCTGCCGCGGCCCCCCAGCTCCTCGTTCCCGTCGCGCGCCCGCAGCCGGATGTCGGCACGGCAGCGATGGCGAAGTCGGCCACGGGAACGGCGGTGCGCTTCAACGCCGAGGAGGTGTTCTCCCTCGCGCCGGGCGCCGAGGTCGAGCTCACGCTCCCCAATGGCTCGCGCCATACCTACCTCTTCGAAAGCCTCATGCCCCATGGGGAAAACATGGTCACGTGGATCGCGAGAAGCCCGCTCACCGGAGACAGCGAACGCGCCGTCATCACCCAGGGCCCCTCGGGCGCCTGGGGCTGGATGCAGACGCGTTACGGCGACTTCCGCATCTATCCGGGCGGGGCAGGCAACGACTGGCTGGCGGCCTCGCAACCCATGAGCTTCGCACCCCTGGGGGGCGGCAGCGATGCCGTGCCCACTGGTCCCGATGCCCCGGGGCTGGAAGCGGTGAAGGGCGTGCCGACCTACCTGCCGGCGATCCAGCCCCGGGCCGGGGCGTTCGGGATGCCCAAGCACCATGGCGTGGCCACGCGCGCGGACGTGATGATCGTCTACACCGACGACATCGCCACCAAGCTCGGCGCGGGCCTCATGACAATGATCACCAACCTCATCGCCTCCACGAACCAGGCGTACACCGACAGCGGCGTGCTGATGTCGCTGCGCCTCGTGCGCGCGGTGATGGTGCCGTGGCCCAACACCAAGCCCTCGGGGCCGACGCTCTCCGCGATGGCGGGCAGCGGGCCGGACGCCGCGACCTTCGCCGGCATCACCCATGGCGCGGGCTCGCTGCGCGAGAGCTTCGGCGCCGACTACGTGGCGATGGTGCGCGATGGGCCCACCGACACGGGCGGCATCGCCAACCTCCTCTTCAACGTCGCGGGCGTGGTCTCGACCAGCGCCTTCTCGGTGAACAACTACTGCGCCACCGGCTGCGAGGGGATCTTCGCCCACGAGCTCGGGCACAACATGGGCGCCATCCACGACCGCGCCACGGTGGCGAAGGACGAAAACGGCACCGTGCCGGCGAACTCGGGCGTGTTTCCGTACTCGTTCGGGCATTTCAGCTGCGCGACCGGGCTCGACTGCAACCCCTTCACCGCCAGCGGCGCGCTCACCTGCACGAGCTACGCGAGATGCGCTGCCCCGTTCAACGCCAACGACTTCGGCACGATCATGTCGTACTTCAGCCCGAAGGTGATGAAGTTCTCCAGCCCGCTGGTCATGTGCGTGCCGGGCGGAGGGGCGCCCGCCGGCCAGCGCGCCTGCGGCATCGCCAACGAGAGCGACGTGGCGCGCGGAATGAACGAGATCCACCACAACCTCTCCGCGTACCGCAACGAGACCATCCCCGACCATCCGGGGTCGCTGCAGTTCACCAACGTCTCCTATCAGGGGACGGAAACGGGCGGCATCGTCACCTTCACCGTGAGCCGCCTGGGCGGCAGCTCCGGCGCCGTCTCGGTCTCCTACACCCCGTCCAGCGGCTCCGCGACCACGGCCACCGACTTCGCCGCCGCGGGCGGAAC
>JBBQBW010000155.1:0-6444 GCA_038318025.1 Burkholderiales bacterium
GTGGTCCGCGAGCGGTGTGTACCCCGCCCGCCGCGCGAGGCCACCGAATCACCGGACCCGCGCGAGCCGCGTGAACCCCGCGAGCCGCGTGAGGCGACCGAGGGGCGCGAGCCCCGCGAGTCCACGGAAGCCCGCGAGCCCCGCGCGAAGCGCGAGCCCCGTCCCCCGCGTGAGCCCCGCGAAGCGCGCGAGCCCCGTGCCGACATGACCCCTGCGGCGCCTCCCGCGCCGCCCGCGATCCCCGCGGTGGCACTGACCGCCTACCACCCCGTCATCCAGCATTCGGATGCCGAGGAGGAAGCGCACAAGCCGATTCGCCGCCGTCCGCGAGCCGGTGGCTCCACGAACGCCGGCGAGCCTTCGCTGCAACTGGTGGAGACTCAAGTGGAAGCGGCACCGCTGGCCGTGGAAGACGAACTGCCCCGGCGCACCAAGCCGCGGCGCCGCCGCTCCTCGTCGGTCGAGGCCGAGCCGCTGAAGCTGGTGGAAACCCAGCCCGGCAGCGAGCCGCGCCAGGACGCCTGACCCTCGCATGGGCGCGCCGGTCGACTTCTACTTCGATTTTTCCTCCCCCTATGGCTACATCGCGAGCCAGCTGGCGGAGGAGTTGGAGAAGCGCATCGGCCGCCCGATGCAGTGGCGCCCGATCCTGCTGGGGCCAATGTTCAAGGCCACGGGACAGACCACGCTCATCGAGGTGCCGCTGAAAGGCGACTACTCGAAGCGGGACTTCCTGCGCTCGGCGGGCTTCCATGGCGTGCCGTACCGGCATCCTTCGAAGTTCCCGATCGGCACAGTGGCGGCGGTGCGCGCGTTCTACTGGGTCGCCGACCGCGACCCGATGCAGGCGAGAGCGCTTGCCAAAGCGCTCTACCGCGCGTTCTTCGCCGAGGACCGCGACATTTCCGCGGCTCCGGTGGTGGTGGAAATCGCGAAATCCGTAGGCATCGACGGCGCGGCGCTCGCGTCCGCCCTCGAGGACCAGGCGGTGAAGGATCGCGCGCGCCGCGAGGAGGAAACGGCGCTGGAGCGCAAGGTGTTCGGCTCGCCCTTCTTCATCGTCGACGGCGAGCCCTTCTGGGGCAACGACCGCATTCCGATGCTGGAGGAGTGGGTGCGGCGAGGCGGCTGGTAGTCGCGTCCCGGTGGCCGGCATGGCCCATACGGTCCATCTTCCGGCACCACCGGGCCCGCCACCGGTCCCTGCATGGGAGGTGCCACCATGCACGAGCATTTCATGACCCTTGTCCTCGCGATCGCCGCTGCATCCACGGCGACCCTCGCCGGTGCGCAGGCGCCCCAGGCGGGTGAAGGTTTCTTCAGGCCCGCGGCCGATCCGGCGCTCACCTCGATCCCGGCACCGGCGCCGCCGGCTCCGGCGCCCCGGGCGTCACGCTCCCCCCAGCCAACCGCCGCGGAGCAGGAGCTCGCCCGCGAGAGGCGCATGGCCGACGCGGCGGCGATGGATCGTGTCGAGGCCCTGCACTCGCGCGTGATGGCGGAGACGCCGCCGAAGGCTCCGGTGATCACCTCACCGTTGGACGGCACGGCGCCGGTCATGTCGCCGCTCGACGGCACGGCGCCGATCGTGAGCCCGGTCGGGCGTTAGCCCCGCTCGTAGATGAGCATCAATGCCGGGACGGGACGCCCCGCGTCCTCGCGCACCGCAAACTCGCGCGCGCCGAGGCCGCGCAACCCCGCGGCCAATGCGAGGCCTTCGACATAGGCGTACGAATGGGCGAAGCGTCCCGATGGCGCGAGCCGGTAGCCCTCCCCCTTGAGCTTCTCCAGGCTGAAGATCACCTGCCCGCCGGCCCTGAGCGCGCGTGCGATGGCGGGCAGAACCCGGTCCAAGGCGCCCACGTAGATGAACACGTCGAGGGCGAGCACGAGGTCTTGCGCACCTGCGCCCACGGCATCCAGGAACGGTTGCAGCTCATCCCGCTCGAGGTGGTCGTAGAGGCCCGTCGCCCGCGCGCGCTCGAGCATGCCCTCCGAGGCGTCCACGCCCACGAGGCGTGCCGCGGCAGGTCGCACGATAGCGCCGGACAGCCCGGTGCCGCAGCCGAGGTCCAGGACCGACAGATCGCGGCGCGCCTCGAGCAGCGGGGCCAGCATGGCAGCGGCCACCTCCGGCGCCGAGTAGGCGAGCCGTCCCGCGACCTTGTCGTCGAACGAGGCGGCGAACCGGTCGAAGAACGCGGCAACGTAGCCCGGCGGCGGTGCCGCCACCGCATCCCCGCGCAAGGCATCGCGGAGGAAATGGAACTCGTGTTGCGTGGGGTCCAGCTCGAGGATGCGATCGAAGCAGTCGATGGCCCGTGACGCCGATCCCCCGCCTTCGAGCGCCTCGACGTAGAGCAGCTTGCCCAGGTTGCACCAGCCCTGCAGGTACCCAGGAGCGGAGCGGGTGGAACGCTCGAGGAAGGCGATCGCGTCGAGCCGCCGCCCCGATGCGGCCATCACCAGCCCCAGCTCGTTCAGCGTGCCGTGCTCCTCGGGGCGGACCACCAGCGCGCGGCGCAGCGCGCGCTCCGCATCGTCCCATCGCCCGCGGAAGCGCTCGCACGCGCCGAGGTACGCGAGCACGATCCATTCGTTGGGCTGGTAGCGCAGCACGCGGCGGTACGCGTCCGCTGCCTCGTCGAGGCGCCCTTCCTTCACGTGGAGCGCCGCCTCTCCCATCAGCCGCTCCGCCGCCTCGGCGAACTTGCGGCCCACCGCTAGCTCTGCAACCGGAAGGATCCGGGGTCGAACTCCGCTTCGATGCGATCGAGCCAGCGCGCCGCCGCCTCCTCCACCATGTCGAGCACCAGGTCGAAGCCCTCGGCGCCGCCGTAGTAGGGGTCAGGCACGTCCTGCCCCTTCCACCGAGCGGAGGCCTCGAGGAACATACCGAGGCGTGCGCGGCCACCGGGTGGCGCAAGGCCTTTCAGAATTCGCAGGTGCCCGCGATCCATGGCGAGGATGTAGTCGTACTCCTGGAAGTGCGCCTTCGACACCTGCATCGCCCGCTGGGACGAGAGGTCGTAGCCGCGCGTGCGCGCATGCTTCACCGTGCGGGAGTCGGGCGCTTCGCCCACGTGGTAGTCGTGGGTTCCCGCGGAGCGCACCGCGATGCGATCGGCAAGGCCGCGCTGTTCCGCGAGGCGGCGCAGCACCCCCTCCCCGGTCGGCGAGCGGCAGATATTTCCGGTGCACACGACAAGCACCGACACGGTTTCCTTCATCAGCCCTCCCCGCCCACCGCCAGCAGCCGGTCGCGCAGAACCCTCAACTCGTCGCGCATGCCGGCGGCGCGCTCGAATTCGAGGTTGCGCGCGGCGTCGAACATCTCCTTCTCCAACTTGCGGATGCGCTGGTCGAGCTGCTTCTCCGAGAGCGAATCGAACTTCGCCTCCGCCACGGTCTCGCGGGCGGATTCGCGCTTCTCGTCGATGTCGTAGACCCCGTCGATCATGTCCTTGATGCGTTTGGAGATGCTCTTCGGCACGATGCCGTGCTCGAGGTTGAAGGCGGCCTGCTTGGTGCGGCGGCGCTCGGTCTCCTCGATCGCGGCTTTCATGGAATCGGTCATGTTGTCGGCATAGAGGATCGCCGTGCCGTTGATGTGGCGCGCCGCGCGCCCGATGGTCTGGATCAGCGACCTCCCCGAGCGCAGGAACCCCTCCTTGTCGGCGTCCAGGATCGCCACCAGCGACACCTCGGGAATGTCGAGGCCCTCGCGCAGCAGGTTGATCCCCACCAGCACGTCGAACAGGCCCTTGCGCAAATCGCGCAGGATCTCCACCCGCTCGACGGTATCGATGTCCGAGTGCAGGTAGCGCACCTTCACGCCGTGCTCGGCGAGGTAGTCGGTGAGGTCCTCTGACATGCGCTTGGTGAGGGTGGTCACCAGCACGCGCTCGTTCAACGCCACCCGCTTGCTGATCTCCGAGAGCAGGTCGTCCACCTGGGACGAGGCCGGGCGCAGGATCACCACCGGGTCGACGAGGCCCGTGGGGCGCACTACCTGCTCGACCACCTGGGCCGCGTTTTTCTTCTCGTAGTCGGCTGGAGTGGCCGAGACGAACACCGCCTGGCGCATCTGACGCTCGAACTCCTCGAACTTGAGCGGCCGGTTGTCGAGGGCGGAGGGCAGGCGAAAGCCGTAATCCACCAGCACCGTTTTCCTCGCGCGGTCGCCATTGAACATGCCACCAATCTGCGGGATGGTCACGTGGCTCTCGTCGATCACGATCAGGGCCTGGCGCGGCAGGTAGTCGATGAGGGTCGGCGGCGGCTCGCCGGGGGCGGCGCCCGAAAGGTGGCGGGTGTAGTTCTCGATACCCTTGCAGAACCCCAGCTCGTTCATCATCTCGAGGTCGAAGTGGGTGCGCTGCTGCAGGCGCTGCAGCTCGAGCAGCTTGCCGTCCTTCTGGAACTGCTCCAGACGCTCGCGCAGCTCCACCTTGATCGTCTCGATGGCGCGCAATACCGTGGTGCGCGGCGTCACGTAATGGCTTTTGGCATAGAGCGTGAAGCGCGGCAGCCGGTGCAAGAGCTCGCCGGTGAGCGGATCGAAGAGGGTCAGCGACTCGATCACGTCGTCGAAGAGCGAGATGCGCAGCGCCTGCTCGCTGTTCTCGGCCGGGAAGACGTCGATGGTGTCGCCCCTCACGCGGAAGGTGCCGCGGCGGAAGTCGATGTCGTTGCGGGTGTACTGCATGCCGGCCAGCCGCGCCAGGAGTTCGCGCTGCCCGATCGGGTCCTTCTCGCGCAGGACCTGGCGCATGTCCTGGTAATCGCTGGGGTTGCCGATGCCGTAGATGCACGAGACGGTCGCCACGATCACCACGTCTTTCCTCTCGACCAGGCTCTTGGTCGCCGAAAGCCGCATCTGCTCGATGTGTTCGTTGATCGACGAGTCCTTCTCGATATAGAGGTCGCGCGAGGGCACGTAGGCCTCCGGCTGGTAGTAGTCGTAGTACGAGACGAAGTACTCCACCGCGTTCTCGGGGAAGAACTCGCGGAACTCCGAGTAGAGCTGCGCGGCCAGCGTCTTGTTGGGCGCGATCACCAGTGCGGGGCGGCCGATCTGGGCGATCACGTTGGCCATGGTGAAGGTCTTGCCCGAGCCCGTGACCCCGAGGAGCGTCTGGTAGGCGAGACCGTCGTTGATCCCTTCCACCAGCTTTTCGATCGCCTGGGGCTGGTCCCCGGCGGGCTCGAACGGGCGGTGCAACCGGAAGGGACTGTTCGGAAAGGTGATTATGTCCATGGGCGCCTGGATCGGGTAACCGGAGATTTTACCGTGAACGATGGGTATGCTGCACCGCATCAGGACGGTAAAATGGTGGGGGAAAGCCCGTCATCCACCCGCCCGGAGCCCCGCCATGTCGTTCGCCGCCAATCGCCTGAAGGCCATCAAGGCCTCGCCCACCCTCGCCGTGTCCGCCAAGGCGGCCAAGCTCAAGTCCGAGGGCAAGGACGTCATCGCCATGGGCGCGGGCGAACCCGATTTCGACACGCCGCAGTTCATCAAGGACGCCGCCATCGCGGCGATCAACAGGGGGCTCACCAAGTACACGCCGGCCGGCGGCACCATCTCGCTGCGCAAGGCGATCGCCGCCAAATTCAGGAACGAGAACGGCCTCGAGTACACCGAGAAGCAGGTCCTCGTCTCCTGCGGCGGCAAGCAGACGTCGTTCAACCTCTGCCTGTCGCTGCTGAACCCGGGCGACGAGGCGATCGTGCCCGCGCCCTACTGGGTCTCCTACCCCGACATGGCGATGATGGCCGACGCGACCCCGGTGTTCATCAAGGCCGGCATCGACCAGGGCTTCAAGATCACCCCGCAGCAACTGGAGGCCGCGATCACGCCGAAGTCGCGGCTCATCTGGATCAACAGCCCCTCCAACCCCACCGGCGGCGTCTACACCGCCGACGAGCTGAAGGCGCTGGGCGAGGTGTTGCGCAAGCACCCGCGCATCGTCATCGCCAGCGACGACATGTACGAGCACATCCTGCTGGACGGCTCGAAATTCGTGAACATCCTCAACGTGTGCCCGGACCTCTACCCGCGCACCGTCACCATGAACGGTGTCTCCAAGGCGTACTCGATGACGGGCTGGCGCATCGGCTACTGCGGCGGCCCCGCGGAGCTGATCGAGGCGATGGAGAACGTGCAGTCCCACAGCACCTCCAACCCCACCTCGATCTCTCAGTACGCGGCCGAAGCGGCGCTCACCGGCGACCAGGCGTGCATCGACCCCATGGTGGCGGCGTTCAAGGAGCGCGGCCGCGTGATCACCGAGGGCCTGAACCGCATCCCCGGCGTGAAGACGCTGATGCCCGATGGCGCGTTCTACTCGTTCCCCGACTTCAGCGAGGCGATTGGCCGCCTGCACGCCGCGGGCCGCATTTCGGCGCCCACGGACCTGGCGCTCTGCGATTACCTGCTGG
>JBBQBW010000156.1:0-6434 GCA_038318025.1 Burkholderiales bacterium
GGCAGCGAGGGCGAGGATCAATCCTCGTTGGCTTCGGATTCCCATGGCGCCTCCCGGCAATTCGGGAAGGGAGCGTCCCACGGGCGGGACCATCGCGCGCGCTGAAATCGCACCGCGCCATTCGCGCTGCCGGCTTGACTCAGCCGGGCGGCTTGCCCGCCGTCGGTCCGGAGCCCGCGGCTTTCCCCGAGGCCTGCGGGCGCAGTGCCTTGGGATCGATCGCTCGTGGATCCTTCGTCGTGGTCACCGGCGTGCCATCGAGCCACACGGTGTTGCGACCGTCGCTGCGCTTCACGTAGCCGGTGACGGCGGGGGTGCGCGGATCGCCGGTGGCCGCGGCGGCCGCCACCGGCTCGGCCGGTTCGCCGCGCCGCAGGCGATCGAGGCGTGCGCGCTCCTCCGGCGTGAGGAACAGCGTGCCGAGTTCCGTCGCGCTCGCCGCCGAAGCCGCGCCGAGGGCTACTGCGATGACGGCGAGGACGACCCTAGCCCGCACGTTTTTCCCTCAGCGTGATCCACTCGAGCGCGCACTCGGCCTCGCCGTGGGGGCGCAGGCCCGGGGCCTGCGCCGATTCGATGCGGCGCAGGGTGCACCGGTCGACGGGATAGAAGCCCTGTCGGCTCTTGCCGAGGTCGTTCACGAAATCCATCACGTCGCCCTCGTGTAACGCGCGAACCTTGAGCTTGACCCGGCTCGCCAGCACGTCCACCGCGCTGAACGCGCGGTTGCCGGCGAGGGTGAGGGTGCGCTGCGGCGCGATGTCGTAGTCCATCGAGAACAGCTGGTGGCGCGAGCGCAGCCGGTTCACCAGCTCGATCATCTCCAGCCGGCGCTCGGTCTGCAGCAGCCCGCGGTCGACGAGGGTGCGGAATACCTCCGCTGACTCCTGCAGGTTTTCGCGTTCGCGGCGCGCCGCGTCGGCGCGGGCTCGCGCCTCCTGCATGCTTCGCTCGGCGGTGAGGCCTTCACGCTTCTCGCGCTCGAGGTACCAGTGGCTGACGGCCACGATGCTGGCGCCGGCGATGATCGAGACCGCGAGCAGCAGCCACGCGGTTCGCAGCGTCTTGAAGCCGTCGCGGCTCAGGACCTGGCTCACGCCGCGGCCCTGCGCTCGCGCACCACGCGCAGCACGAAGCGCGTCTCCATCGACGCATTCTCCTTCTCCGGGTGGCGCCCCTGGATGGCGAGGGTGGGGCGCATGTCGAGGGGGCTTTCCACGATGTCGGCCTGGAATCCGGGGAGTCGCCCGATGTCCGCGGCGAGCCGCTCCACCTCGGCGAGCGCCCCCCGGTAGTCGTTTTGCGGGACGCTCACGACCGCCTCCACCAGCGCCACTTCGTAGCGACCGCCCGCGAACGCAGGGTTGGGGTCGTCGGGCGCCGGGGGCGGCGGGGGTGCGTCGGATTTCGCCACCGCCTTCACCGCCGGGGCGGTGCGCACCGCGGTACCGCCCAGGACCGGGGTGGCCTTGGCGTCGTCGGTGGCCTGCCACGCGAGCTGGGAGAGGCGCACCTGCGGGTGGGACCGCAGCACGTTGGAGAGCGGCACGATGAAATCGTTGAACGCCGGAAACGGCCGGATCGCGCCGTTGTAGAACGTCACCACGTCGCGCATCGTCGATCCCGCCACTCCGGCCGACGGGAGCGCCTTGGTGATCTCGTCGTACTCGCGGTTCAGGGCCGCGAGCTGGCGCGTGACCTGCAGGTCGGCCTCGTTGCTGCGCAACACCCGCGCCAAGTTCCAGCCGCCCCAGGCGAGGCTCGCCGCCAGCACGCCGATCGCCGCCTGATTCAGCAGGATGCGCGCTTTCCGGCGCGCCGCGTGGCGGGTGAGCTCGCCGGAGGCGAAATGGTTCGGGGCCGGCCGCATCAGGAACAGGTGGACCAGCACCTCCTCGGCGGTGGAATCGAGCGGCGCGGGCTTCAACCCGAGCTTGGTCGAGACCAGCTCGATGTCGAGGATGCGGTACTGGATCTGGGCGAAGTCGCGCAGGTTCGCCTGCAACTCCGCGCGGTCGTTCGGGTGCACCAGGATGCACACCTCGAGTCGGTCCTCCGGGGCGAAGTTGCGCAGGCTGTCCAGGTACTGCCAGGTGCGCGTGGTCTCCTCGGCGATCATCTGGCCGAGGGTCTGGCCCTCGGCCAGGTCGATGGGCGTCAGGCGGCTGAACTTGATCTCGCGGTCGCGGAAGTAGGTCTGGCGCAGCGCTTCACCCGGGGTGAAGGTGACGAGGAGCGCGTGGGGGAAGACGAGGTCGAGCTCGTCCAGCACCACCGCGCTGAACACCGCCGCCGAATGGATGCCGGCGAGCGGCACCTGGAGCCTCTCCAGCGCGTCCAGCCAGGGCCGCAGCACCTCGGGGTTGGTGATCGCCGTGTAGATCACGCGATCGTCGCGCCGCCCGTCGGGCTCGCGCCCCTGCAGCACCGCGTGGCGGTAAGGCGAATTGCGGAAGATCTGCGTCAACTTCCTCTGCACGATCGCCTCGCGGTCGCGGGCGCCCACGTGGGGGATGGTGTCGAGGCGGAAATCCTCCTCGGCGAGGTCGGTGAACAGGCGCGTCGGAACCTCGGCGAACGCGGCGAGGTAGCGCTCGAACTCCGCGGCACCCGCGCCGGAAACGGCGAACTCGCGGCGCGCGACGATCCGGCCGCGGAGCGTGGCGAGGCTCACGATGCGGGTGTTGGTGAGGTAGAGGAAGAGCTTCGACACGGCGCTTCGCTAGAACTTGATCTTCGAGATCACGTCGTAGATCGGCAGGAAGATGGAGTAGAGGATCGCGACGATCAGCAGCCCCAGGACCACCGTTGTCGCCGGGCCCAGCAGATCCTGCATCTTCGAGATGCTGTCGCGGACCTGGCGGTTGTAGAAGTAGCTCACGTTGAGCAGAGCTGCGTCAAGGGCGCCGGTGGATTCGCCCACCCGCAGCATCCTCAGCACCAGCGGCGGGAAGAGCTTGGTGGCGACGAAGGCCTGGGAGATGCCCTGGCCCTCCGAGATGCTGCGACCGACCCGCTGCAGCCCTTCCTCCATCACGCGGTTGCCAACGATCTTCTCGCAGATATGGATGCATTCGAGCACGCTGATGCCGGCCTTGTAGAGCATCGCGAAGTAGGTCGAGAAGCGCGCGAGGATGATCTTCTGGCGGATCGCCCCAAGCACCGGCAGCTTGAGCCCCAGCTCGTCGATCACGCGCTGCACGCGCTCGTTGGTGCGCGACAGGAACACCACCAGCATCACCAGCGCCGTGGGGATGCCGAGCAGCAGGTACCACCACTTCACGAAGATGTTGGACAGGAAGATCAGCACCTCGGTCTCGCGCGGCAGCTTCGGCACCAGCTGCTTGAAGGTTGCGGCGAGCTGCGGCACGAGCAGCGTCATCAGCACGAACACCACCCCCACGATGACCACCAGGACGATGCTGGGGTACATGAGAGCCTTCTTCGCCTGGGAGGCCATCTCGTCCTGCCACTTGAGGTTCTCGGAGAGCTCGTCCAGCACCTCGGTCAACGTGCCGCTCTGCTCGCCGGCGCGCACCAGCGCCACGAAGACATTGTCGAAGCAGTAGCTGTGGCTCGCCATCGCCTCCGAGAGCTTCTGGCCGCCCTCGATGTCCTCGATCAGGCTCGCCATCACCTGGCGGAAACCGGGGTTCTCCACGGTGTCGCGCAGGTCGGTCAGGGCCTCGATGATGTTGACCCCGGCCTTGAGCAGCTGCGACAGGTGGAAGCAGAAGGTGATGAGCTCGGTGCGCGAGATGCTGCGCGTGCGCGCCGCCGTGGAGCGCTTGACCGGCTCGAAGGTGAGGAGGTCGAGGCCGAGTCGGCGCAGCCGCAGCTCGAGGTCGATGCCGTTGACCGCGTCGAGGCTGCCGTTGGAGACGCGCCCGTCGGAGTCGATGGCGCGGTAGGCGAAGAGCGCCACGGGGCGGCTCCCTTCAGATCACGCGGTCGGTGAGGTCGACCACGCGCGAGATCTCCTCGAGGCTCGTGTGCCCCAGCAGCACCCTCGAGACCGCGTCCTCGGCGAGGGTGCGGAAGCCCCGCGCCGCCGCGGCGGCGCGGATCTCGCGGCCGGTGGCGCGCCGGGCGATCAGCTCGTCGATCTCGGGGTCGAGCTTGAAGAGTTCCATGATCGCGACCCGGCCCTTGTAGCCCATGTTGTCGCAGCGCTGGCACCCGACCGCCTGGTACACCGGGCGGCTGTCGTCCGCGTCCATCCCGAGGAGGCGGCGCGTGGCCGGGTCCGGCGAGTAGGGCGACTTGCACGCGGCGCAAAGCTGGCGCACCAGGCGCTGCGCGATCACCCCGATGATGTTGCCCGCCATGATGTCCGGCAGCACGCCCAGGTCCATCAGGCGCGGCACGGCGCCAATGGAAGAGTTGGTGTGGAGCGTGGAATACACCTGGTGGCCGGTCATCGCGGCGCGGAAGGCCATCTCCGCCGTCTCCTGGTCGCGCACCTCGCCCACCAGGATCACGTCGGGATCCTGGCGCATCATCGAGCGGATGCCCGAGGCGAAGTCCAGCTTCACCACCTCGTTCACCGAGGTCTGGCGGATCATCGCCATCGGGTACTCGACCGGGTCCTCGAGGGTCATGATGTTGATGACCTCGGTGTTGATGTAGTTCAGGATCGAGTAGAGCGTGGTGGTCTTGCCGCTGCCCGTGGGGCCGGTCACGAGAATGATGCCCTCGGGGCGCGCGAGCATGAGCTTGAGCGTCTTCAGGTCCTCGGCGTGCAGGCCCAGGTCCTCGAGCGGCACGATGCCCTTGTCGCGGTCGAGGATGCGCAGCACGATGTTCTCGCCGTGCGTGGTCGGCTGCGACGAGACGCGGAAATCGACCTGGTGCCCCGAGAGTGTCAGCGAGATGCGCCCGTCCTGCGGGGCGCGCGTCTCGGCGATGTTCATGCCGCTCATCACCTTCAGGCGCACCACCATCGCCGCCCAGTAGTTCTTGTGCAGGCTGCGGATCTGGCGCAGCACGCCGTCGATGCGGTAGCGGATGCGCAGGAACCCCTGCTCGGGCTCGAAGTGGATGTCGGAGGCGCTGCGTTTCACCGCGTCGTTCAGCAGCGCGTCGACGAGGCGCACCACCGGCTGGCTGTACTCGTCGAAGTCGGCGGCGAGGGACTGGTAGTCGATCTCGCCGGTCTCGATCTCGTTCAGGATCCCGTCGATCGAGAGCTCGAAGCCGTAGTGGTGCTCGATGCCGATGGTGATGTCGGACTCTCGCGCCAGCACCTGTTCGATGCGCAGGTCTTCGCGCGCGAGCGCGCGGATCTGGTCGAGGGCCACCACGTTGGCCGGGTCCGAGACCGCGATCAGCAGCACCTTCTTGCCGGCATCGTAGGAGACCGGCAGCACGTGGTAGCGGCGTGCCATGTCCTTGGGCACGAGGGCGATGGCGGCCGGATCCACGATGGTGCTGTCCAGGTCGATTGACACCTGCCCCAGGGTCTCGGAGAGGATGTCGCGGATCGTGGCCTCGGTCACGAAGCCCAGCGTCACCAGCACCTTTCCGAGCGGCGCCTTGAAACGCTTCTGCTCGGTGAGCGCGATGTTCAGCTGGTCCTGGCTGATGATGCCCTTGGTGAGCAACGTCTGGCCCAGCGGGACCTGGGAGAGCGGGGCGGCCTGGATGGTGCCCATGCGCGCGCTCAGGGCTTCATCTCCGCCAGCCGGCGCGAGACCAGGGCGGGGTCGAACTGCGTGGCCTGGCCGCGGGCGGACTCGAGCGCGCGGCCGTAGTACTCGCGGGCAAGGCGCACCTGCCCGAGGTGGTCGAGGCTCACCGCGAGGTTGAACATCGTGTCGGCGCTGCCAGCCTGGAGCCGGTGCGCCTCGAAGAACGATCGCTGGGCCTCCGACCACCGCGCCTGCGAGGCGTACAGGTTGCCGAGCGAGAGGTGCAGCGCCGCGCTGTCCGGGTTGCGATCGAGGTCCATGCGCAGCTGCGCCTCCACCGCCTCCGGGCGCGAGAAGTCGGCGAGCGATGCGAGGCCCGCGAGCGCCGTGGCGTTGCGCGGGTCGAGGTCGAGCGCCTTGCGGTAGTGCACGCTTGCCGCGGCGCGGTTGCCGATGCGCGCCTCCACCGTGGCGAGGCCGAGGCGGGCATCGACGCTGCCGCCGTCGGCGGAGACTGCAGCGGCGTAGCCACGCCGGGCCGTCGCGAGGTCGCCATCGCGCAGCGCCGCGTAGCCCTCCGCGATGTTCGCGGGGACCTTCACCGCGTCGGCCGAGCGTTCGAGGCGCACCGGCGCTTCCGCGGGTGCGTCTCGCAGCAACTCCATGGCGAGCTTCTGTGCCGCTTCCGGGGCCGTTCGGTTGCGCGGGGTCGCGCCCTGCGGGACGGCCGTGGGGGTCACGGCGGCCGCAGTCGCGGTCGAGGGCGCGGGATTGCCGGTGGCCACGTCGGGCCGCGGGACGGGT
>JBBQBW010000157.1:0-6370 GCA_038318025.1 Burkholderiales bacterium
TCATGATCCCGGCGACCTTGCCGCGATAGGGTGCCAACCCGCTGTTGGGCCCCTTGCCGTCGCCGACGCCGCGCGAGAGCCAGTCGAGGGTGTTCTTGAGCAGCGCCGAGAGCGACTGGTTGTTCTCCGGCGAGGCGATCAGCAGGCCCTCGTGGGACGTGAAGAGCTCGCGTACGCGTCGCGCATTCTCCGGCATCCCCCGCTCGGCCTCGAGGTCGCCGTGGTAGACCGGCATCTCGTAGCCGTCGAGGTCGAGAAAGGTCGGCTCGCCCCCGGCCTCGCGCACCGCCGCCTCGCCCGCGCGGGCGAGCTTCTTGTTGAGGGAGTCGCGCCGCGCGCTCCCCGCGAACACCAGGATCTTCGCCATCGTCATCCTTCCAGGTTGCCCATGCGCCCGGTGCGATAGGCGATCTCCGCCGCGCGCACCTGGTCGACACTGTTCATCACGAAGGGGCCGTGGAACACCAGCGGCCCCTCGGCCGGCGCGCCGCCCAGGACCAGGAGGTCGAGCGGCGCCGCACCCGGGTTGTGTACCACGAGGCGGGGTGCTTCGCCGGCGAGGATCGCCAGCGCGCCCATGCCGACGGTCGCTCCATCGATCGACGCCTCGCCCGCGATCACGTAGGCCGCGAGCTCGAAGTCCGGCGGCACCGCCTCGTCCAGGGTGGCGCCGGGAGCGAGCGTCGCATGGGCGAGCAGCAGCGGCATGAGGGCCTCGCCGGGCCCTTTCGTCCCGGCGAACTCGCCACCCACCACGCGCACCGTGGAAGCGCCGCGCGACACCGCGGGAATCGTGTCCGCGGTGAGGTTCTGGTAGCGCGGCTCCATCAGCTTCTTCGCGCGCGGCAACGTGGTCCAGAGCTGGACGCCGTGCAAGGTGTGCTCTTCCTCGGTGAGCGGCAGCGGCGTCTCGGCGTGGACGATGCCGCGGCCCGCGGTCATCCACTGCGCGCCCAGCGCACTCACGATGCCGGTGTGCCCCGCGGAGTCGCGGTGCTGCTGGCGGCCCGAGAGGATGTAGGTCACCGTCTCGATGCCCGCGTGGGGATGGGGGCCAACCCCGTCCTTGCCCGGCTTCACGCGCAACGGGCCGAAGTGGTCGAGGAACACCCACGGCCCGATGGAATGGCGCTGGCGATCCGGCAGCGCCCGGCGCACGGAGAACGTGCCGACGGGGGCCAGGTGGGCCTCGACGATCCGCTCGACTGAACGAGCGGCGGGAGCTGCGACGGTGGCATTCATGAAGTCTCCTTCGAAATTCAGTTGAGGTCGAAGAGCAGGATCTCGGCATCGCGGCCGGCATCGACGTGCACGGTGGCCGCACCGGTGAGCTTCACCGCGTCGCCCGCCCGGAGCACCTCGCCGTTCACGCTCGCGGCGCCCTTCACGATGTGGACGTAGGTGCGCCGTCCTTCCTCCTGGTAGAACTCGAGGGCTTCCTCGCCGTCGAGGAGCGCTGCGTAGATGCGCGCGTCCTGGCGCAAGGTGACCGAACCATCGGCCCCGTCCGGGGAAGCGATGAGGCGCAGCTTGCCGCGCTTCGAGGCGGCGTCGAAATGCTTTTCCTCGTAGCCGGGATCGGCACCGCGCACGCCCGGCTCGATCCAGATCTGGAGGAAGTGGACCGCATCGCGTTCGCTGCCGTTGAACTCGCTGTGGCGCACACCCGTGCCGGCGCTCATGCGCTGCACGTCGCCGGGCCGGATCACCGAGCCGTTGCCGATGGAATCCTGGTGCGCGAGCGCGCCCTCGAGCACGTAACTGATGATCTCCATGTCACGGTGGCCGTGGGTGCCGAACCCCTGGCCGGGCTGCACGCGGTCCTCGTTGATGACCCGCAGCGGACCGAAGCCCATGTGGGCGGGGTCGTGATAGTCCGCGAAGGAGAAGCTGTGGTACGAGTCGAGCCAGCCATGCTCGGCATGGCCCCGGTCCTGGCTGCGGCGGATTTCGACCATCTTGATTCTCCTTCCAGCATTATTGTTGAACAATGAAGACCATGATGGAGTTGGTCTTTCCCCATTGAAAGCGGTATATTTTGATCGTTATGTTCGAATTTACTGAACGATGAAGCTATCCCTCGACTCCCTCCAGGTCCTCGACGCCATCGACCGCAAGGGGTCGTTCGCAGCGGCGGCTGACGAGCTCCATCGAGTACCGTCAGCAATCACTTACTCCGTGAAGCAACTGGAAGATGGGCTGGGAGTCGCGTTGTTCGATCGCAAGGGTCACCGTGCGGTGCTGACCGAGGCCGGCCGCGAGATGCTCTCCGAAGGCCGGCGGCTGCTGCAGGCCGCGGCCGACCTGGAGTGCCGGGTGCAGCAGGTCGCACGGGGCTGGGAGTCGGAGCTGCGCATCGCCGTCGATACGCTGATCGGCGTGGAAAAGGTCTACCGGTGCCTCGCCGAGTTCTACGCCGCGGGCACCGGCACCCGCGTGCGCCTCTCCCACGAGGTGCTGGGCGGCACGTGGGACGCGCTGGCCAGCGGCCGCGCCGACCTGGCGGTGGGGGCCTCGGGGGATCCGCCGGCGGGGCGCAGCTTCGCCACCCGGCTCATCGGCACCACCGACCTCGTGTTCGTGGCCGCTCCCTTCCATCCGATCTGCGACGAGCCTCAGCCCCTCGCCGAAGCCACCATCCAGCGCCATCGCGCGGTCAGCATCGCCGACACCTCGCGCCTGCTGCCGCCGCGTACCGTGGGGCTGCTATCGGGGCAGGACGTGCTCACGGTGCCCTCCCTCGAGGCCAAGGCGGCGGCCCATGTCGCGGGCCTGGGGGTCGGCTTCCTGCCGCGCTGGATCGCCGAACGCGAGGCCCATGCCGGGCGGCTCGCGCTCCTCGCGACCCAGGCGTCGCGGCCCGCCGGGGAGCTGCACCTGGCGTGGCGCCCCGACCGGGCGGGCCGGGGGCTGCAGTGGTTCGTGAAGCGCCTCGAGGATCCGCTGGCCGCCGCGGAGCTGCTCTCGTGACCCCCTCCGGGAAGGAGGGGCGGTACGTCGGCCGCTTCGCGCCGTCTCCCACGGGCCCGCTGCACTTCGGGTCACTGGTCGCGGCCGTGGGCAGCTGGCTCGACGCGCGCGCCCGCGGCGGCACCTGGCTCGTGCGCATGGAGGATGTGGACGAGACGCGCACGGTTCCGGGCGCCGCGGACGGGATCCTCCGCTCCCTCGAGGCCTTCGGGCTCCATTGGGATGGCGCCGTCGAGTGGCAGAGTGCCCGCAAGCCGCTTTATGCCACGGCACTGGACCGGCTTCGGGACCTGGGCTGGACCTACCGTTGCGCCTGCTCGCGCCGCGAAATCGCGGACTCGGGCCTGCGCGGTCTCGAGGGCGCGATCTACCCCGGCACCTGCCGCGGGCTGCGGCTCGGTGCTGCCGCCGATGGCGCCGAGCGCCTGCGGGTGGCGCCCGGCCGCATCGAGCTCGACGACCGGCTGCGCGGGCGCATCGGCCACGACGTCGCGGGCGAGATCGGCGACTTCGTGCTGCGCCGTCGCGACGGCCTCTTCGCCTACCAGCTCGCGGTGGTGGTGGACGATGGCGCCCAGGGGATCACCGACGTGGTGCGTGGCGCCGACCTGCTGTGGTCCACGCCGCGCCAGGTGCTGCTGCAGCACTTGCTGGCGCTGCCCACGCCCACGTACCTGCACCTGCCGGTGGCCACCAACACCGCCGGCGAGAAGCTCTCCAAGCAGACACAGGCGAGCGCCGTCGATGCGGCGCGCGCACCGGAGCTCTTGCGCGAGGCGCTGGCGTTCCTGGAACAGGAGGCGGTGGAAGCGGACACGCCACAGCGCATGCTCGCCGCGGCCACGCGCCGGTGGCAGCCGGAGCGAATTCCGCGGGGCTAGGCCTTAGCCGAGCGCGGCGTCGCCCGAGGTGATGCGCGCCACGGCGCCCGCGCGATCATGCACATCGAGCTTCAGGAACAGCTGCTTGATGTGGTAGGCCACGGTGTTGGCGGAGACACCGAGCGCGTCGGCGATCTCCTGGGTGCTCTTCCCCTGGGCGATGGCGAGCGCGATCTCGCGCTGCTGCGGCGAGAGCGGCAGCCGCCCCATCGCCTGCACAAAGCGCAGGATCATCGGCTCCTGACGCTGGATGCGCACGCCCACCGGCGCGCGCGGCGAGCGGTCGTCGTCGAGCCAGTAGGCGCGCATGAGGTACCTCCCCCACTTCGACTCGAGCGCGATCGAGGGGGGCGCACTGTCGTCGCCGCGGCCCACGGCGTTGAGCCGCCCGCACACCGTCTTCAGCGCCTCGGCGGCGCGCTCGTTCACCGTGGCGCCGAGTGTCGTTGCGTTGATCTCCGAGGTGGTGGCGAGCAGCAGCAGGCGCCGCGCCTTCTCCGAGGCGTGGCGGATGGTGTCGCCCTCCAGCACCAGCATCGCCTCGTCGTCGGTGTCCTGGAACGCGGGCGAGGCGTTCACCGGCGGGTCGATGCCGGACGCGATGCCATGGGAGACGTAGCGCATCACGCTGGTCAAGTCCGATCGCTCGCGCCCCGAGAACGCCGGCGCGTCGGTGGCGCGGTAGAGCGACACCTGGCCGAGCGCGGCACCCTGGCCGCGCACGATGCCGTAGAGCACATGGTGGGCATCGAGCTTCCTCAGGATCTCGTTGTAGTAGGCGCTGCGGGTGAAATCGCCCTCGGCGCTGGTGGCCACCACGCCCTCGGGCGCGCGCGCGCGCTGCAGGAACGCGTGGCGGAAGGCGCTGCCGCGGCTGTCGTAAAAGCGCTCGAAGTAGAGCGACATCACGTCGGGGGGCAGCAGCCGCTCGGCGTAGAGGTTCTTCATGTCGCCGCGGGAATCGACCCAGAAGAAGCCGGCGGAATCGCTCGGGATCAGCTCGCGCAGCGCCGGCAGCAGGGACGGAATCAGCAGCTCCCCCGGCAGCCCGAGGCAGCAGAGCTGCCGGATGCGGGCGCGGACGGTGGTCTGCTTCACTTGCGGCGCGGCTCGAGCAGCTTGAAGGCGCGCACCGGGCGCGCGAAGCCGTGCAGGGCCACCTCTCCCAGGTCGTGGCCGGTGACGCTGGGCTCGATCTCGGCGAACACACGCTGCGACACCAGGATTTCCCCGGGGGACGCGAGGTCGCACAGGCGGCTCGCGAGGTTGGTGACGCTGCCGATGGCGCCGTAGTCGATGCGGCCCTCGAAGCCGATCGCGCCCACGGTCGCATAGCCCTGGGCGATGCCCACCCCGAGGCCGAGGTCGTAACCGCGCTTCTTCCACTGCTGGGAAAGGCGTGCCGCGTCCTCCTTCATGGCTAAGGCCATCGCCGCGGCGCGGCGCGCCGGCTCCTGGATCGGCAGCGGGTCGTTGAAGAACACCATCAGCCCGTCGCCGGTGAAGCGCTCGAGCGTCCCCTGGAACTCGAGGATGCGCTGGCCCATCACGGCGTGGAACTCGCGCAGCGCGCGCATGACCTCCTCGGGCTCCACCGCCTCGGCGAACGCGGTAAAGCCGCGCAGGTCGAGGAACACCACCGTGATCTCGCGGCGATGGCTCTCGAGCGGGTCGTCGGCACCGCCGGCGAGGATCAGCTCGGCCAGCTGGGGGGAAAAGAAGCGCTTGAGCCGCGTGAGCTGCTCCAGGCGCATCACCTGCTCGGCCACGCGGGCCTCGAGCGTGCGATTCCAGCCGGCCAACTGTTCGGCCTGGCGCTGCACCGTGTCGTAGAGCCGGCGGATGCGCAGCAGCGACCTGACTCGTGCCAGCAGCTCCGGGGAATTGACCGGCTTGGAGAGGAAGTCGTCGGCCCCGGCCTCGATGCCCTTCACCCGCTCCTCGCGGCTTTCCAGCGACGTCACCATCACCACCGGGAGCATCGCGAGGCGCAGGTCGGAGCGGATCGCCTGGCACACCTCGTAGCCCGACATGCCGGGCAGCATCACGTCCAGCAGCACCATGTCCGGCGGATGGTCGCGCATGAGCTCGAGCGCCTCCTCGCCGGTTGCCGCGGTCTCTACCTCGTAGCCGTGGAAGCCGAGGAGGTCCTCCAGCAGCTTCACGTTGGCCGGCGTGTCGTCCACGACCAGCAGGCGCCCGGCGGGAACCGGCCGCTCGACGGGTGTGTGCGCGAGCCCTGACTCCAATGCATTCATCGCGCCACCACCCCCAGCATCCCGTTGAGCGTCTTCAACAGCTCCCGGATGTTAACGGGTTTGGGGACATAGGCGTCGAATCCGGCCTCCATGATCTTGCGCCGGTCGTGGTCCATCACCGAGGCGGTGACGGCGAGTATCGGCATGGTGGCGCCGCCGGCGAGCTGGCGCAGCTTCCACAGCACCTCGAAGCCGTTGATGCCGGGCAGCTGGATGTCGAGGAGCACCGCGTCCGGCAGGAGCTCGCGGGAGCGCTCCAGG
>JBBQBW010000158.1:0-6306 GCA_038318025.1 Burkholderiales bacterium
TGGCGCCCTCGGGGCGCTGGCGTTCGGCATCGGCGCGAGCGAGGCGGCCCACGTGCTCGCGACGCAATGCCTGTGGCAGGTGAAGCCCAAGGCGATGCGCATCCGCGTGACCGGGCGGCTGCCCGAAGGCGTGCACGCCAAGGACCTGGTGCTGGCGATCATCGCGCGCATCGGCATGGCGGGCGCGGTGGGGCACGCGGTGGAATACGCCGGGTCCGCGGTGGAGGCGCTCTCGATCGAGGAGCGCTGCACCCTCTGCAACATGACCATCGAGGCCGGCGGCAAGGCCGGCTTCGTGGCGCCGGACGAGACCACCCTCGAGTACGTGCGCGGGCGGCCGATGGCGCCTTCGGGCGCCCTTTGGGATGCGGCGGTGGCGGAATGGCGCGAGCTGCGCACCGATGCCGAGGCGCGTTTCGATCGCGAGGTAGAAATCGACGGCGCCACGATTCGCCCGATGGTGACCTGGGGCACCAACGTCGAGCAGGCGATCGCGCTCGACGGAGCCGTGCCCGACCCCGCGTCCGTTGCCGACACCGAGCAGCGCCACGGCATCGAGAAGGCCCTCGAGTACATGGGCCTCGCACCGGGACAATCGATGCGCGACGCCGCCGTGGACCAGGTGTTCATCGGCTCGTGCACCAACGCGCGCATCTCGGACCTGCGCGTCGCCGCCGGCGTGGTGCGCCGCATTTCCGGCCGCGCAAGGGTGCCGACGCTGGTGAGCGCGGGCTCCACGCTGGTGAAACGGCAAGCGGAAGCCGAGGGCCTCGACCGCGTCTTCACCGACGCCGGCATGACCTGGGGGGAATCGGGCTGCTCGATGTGCGTGGGCATGAACGGCGACCTGGTGGGCGCGGGCAAGCGCTGCGTCTCCACCTCGAACCGCAACTTCGCCGGCCGCCAGGGGCGCGACTCGCGCACCCACCTGGCGAGCCCCGCCACCGCCGCGGAGACCGCGATGCGCGGATACATCAGCCACTCCCTCTCCCCTGGGAGAGGGCCCGAAACTGACTCGCTCTCCCTTGGGAGAGGGCCCGAAACTGACTCGCTCTCCCTTGGGAGAGGGTCGGGGAGAGGGTAAGTGGAACCCTTCACCACACTCGAGAGCACCGCCATCCGCCTCGAGGGCCGCAACATCGACACCGACCAGATCATTCCGGCGCGGTTCCTGCGCAACCCGCGCAAGGACGGCTACGGGAAGTTCCTGTTCCACGACATGCGCTTCGATACCTCCGGCGCTCCCGTGGCGGGCTTCCCGTTCAACTTTCCCGAGAACCGGGATTCGCTCATCGTCATCGCCGGCGAGAACTTCGGCTGCGGCTCATCGCGCGAGGGAGCGGTGTACGCGCTCTTCGACTGCGGCATCCGCTGCGTGATGGCGCCGAGCTTCGGCGATATCTTCAGGAACAACTGCTGCAAGAACGGCGTGCTGCCGGTGGCGCTGCGCGAGGCGGACATCGACCTGCTGCTGGGCGAGGGGCACCCACTGCTGAAAGTCGACCTCGCGGCCCAGACCGTCTCGTCGCCCGCCGCCACGATGCGCTTCGACATCGAGCCGTTCTGGAAGGATTGCCTCCTCACCGGCGCCGACGACATCGACCTCACGCTGCGCCACCGCGACCGCATCGCCGCCTTCGCAAAGGAGCGCTTCGCTCGCCACCCGTGGCTCCGCGTTAGGGGTCAGACTCCTAACGCTTAGGCCCTTGCAATCAACGGCGATGCGCTAGGAGTCTGACCCCTAACGCAGACCCCTAACGCAGGTCGTCCCGTGGCAGCTACAACGCTGTCGGACGATGGCGTGACATGGCGGCGTCGCGAAACCTTCGGCGTTTGCTGCGCCCCAACCCAGTATCCGAACCCGAGGAGCTACCCCCATGACCCAACAACAGAAGAACCCCCTGAAGATCCAGAGCGACTTCGACGCTCCCGACACGGTGCGAGACATCGAGGGCCCGGAAGGACCCGGCGGCCCGGATGTGGTGGTGAACGACTGGAGCGCGCTCCACGCCTATGAAGGGCCGGACCGGCGCAGCGGCAGCCCCGCCGCCCCCCCTGTGGAACGCCGCCAGAGCCGCCAGGACTGACCCCCATCCCCGCCCAGGCGGGGGCTCCACTTCCCCCGGCCGCCGCCGGGAAATCCGCTTTCACTCCCCCCGCCCCCGGTTTCGTCGCAACCCGGGGGTGGGGCGGAGGGCGCGCTTGTTATCCTCTGCGCCATGAAAACCTTCCTCTTCATCGCCCGGATCGCTTTCGCCTGGGCGCTGGTATTCACCGTGTTCCTCGTCATCTGGGACGCTACCATCGGCAGCGGCCCCGTCGGCATTTTCTTCCTCGGCTTCTTCGGGGTGATGCTCTGGGTCGAGATTCGCGCCTTCTCCCACGTGCGCCGGGTCCGCCTCATCACCAACAAATTCGACCGGGACACACTCGAGAGCCGCCACCGCCGCCAGATCGAGATTCCCTTCCCCGCCCAGGAAGCGTTCGAGATGGTCGATGCCGCGATCCGCGAGCTCCCCTATGTCGAGGACGTGGAGAGCACCCGCGACAGCCTGCAGGTGCACGCCCGGCTGCGACGCATGGACCCCTACCTCGGCGGCAAGGACGGGCGCAAGCAATCCCGCGGCGCCTCCGGTGCCCGCCGCAACCTGGTGCAGGCCACGGTGACGCCCGGCGAGCGCAGCGGCAGCCTCACCCTCATCTGCGAGCCCGAGGGCGGCGCCTGGGTCGACTGGTTCATGGTCGACGACGGCACCAACCTCGAGAACGCCGAAGCCATCACCCGCGCCATCACCCGGCGCATCTCGGAGCGCCGCAAGGGCGAGGAGGCGAACGCGCGCGAGACGGCCACCGAGAAGGAGCTCACGGTGGCGAAGCTCTCGCTGCTGCATGCCCAGGTGGAGCCGCATTTCCTCTACAACACCCTCGCCTCGGCGCAGGTGCTGACGCGCTCCGATCCCCCGCGAGCCGACCAGATGCTCGGCAACCTGATCACCTACCTGCGCCATTCCCTGCCGCGTGCGGAGGAGACCTTCTCCACCCTCGGCGAGGAGTTGGAGCGCGCGCGCGCCTACCTCGAGATCCTGAAGATCCGCATGGGTGATCGCCTCTCGCTGCAGATCCAGGTGCCCGAGTCGCTCAAGCGCGTGCCGCTGCCGCCGATGATGCTGCAGACACTGGTGGAGAACGCCATCAAGCACGGACTCGAGCCCGTGCCCGGCGGCGGCACCGTGTGGGTGCTGGCGCGCGAGGCCGGCGGCAAGCTCGCCGTCACCGTGGCCGACGATGGGCATGGCTTCAGCGAGGAAGGCGGCGGCACCGGCATCGGGCTGAAGAACGTTCGGGAGCGGCTGCGGCTTGCGTATGGCGACGCGGCCGCGTTCGCCATCGTGGCGAATTTCCCGAAGGGAGTGGCGACGACGATCACCGTGCCGATCTCGCCCACCGCTGTGGCCATCGAGCAGCCCGCATGAAAGCCGTCATCGCCGAAGACGAGTCGCTGCTCCGCGACGAGCTCCTCGCACGCCTCGAGGAAGCCTGGCCCGAGCTCGAGATCGTCGCCGCCTGCGAGGACGGCGGAGCCGCGCTGGAAGCGATCTCGGAGCACCAGCCCGACGTGGCCTTCCTCGACATCCGCATGCCGGGGCTCACCGGGCTCGAGGTGGCGGCGGCTGCCACCGAATCCAGCCCCGGCACGCAGCTCGTGTTCGTGACCGCCTACAACCAGTACGCCATCGAGGCGTTCGATCGCGGCGCGGTCGATTACCTGTTGAAGCCGATCGCTCCGGACCGGCTCGCGGCCACGGTGAAGCGGCTGAAGGCCCGCACCACCGCGAGCGCCACCGATCCCGGAGGACTCGCTGCCATCATCGAGAAGCTGCGCGGCGCCCTGCCGGCCGAGGCGCGTGCGGCGCCGGCGCTGCAGTGGGTGACCGCGAGCGTCGGCAAGGAGACGCGCTTGATCCTGGTCGAGGACGTGGCCTACTTCAAGGCCGACGACAAATACACCGTCGTGGTCACGGCCGATGGCGAGGCGCTGATCCGCAAGCCCATCCGCGACCTCCTCGATGTGCTCGACCCCGCGATCTTCAAGCAGGTGCACCGCTCCACCATCGTGAACGTGAAGGCGGTGGCGGCGATCACGCGCGACGACGCCGGGCGCGGCCTGCTGCGGCTGCGCAACCGGCCGGAAACGGTGCCGGTGAGCCTCACGTTCATGCCGCTATTCAGGAACATGTAGGGCTGGTTTGGCTTGGCGCGTTAGGGCGCGTTAGGGGTCAGACTCCTAACGCCGGCGCTAGGGTCGGCGCGCCTGGAAGGCTGTGAAAATAAGGACTTGATCGCTCTTTCCCAGGGGGGTCCGACCGCCTTGCGTTGGGAGTCTGACCCCGAAGGCAGGGACGCAGGCGCGTTGGGAGTCTGACCCCTAAGCGCGGAGGGCTTTCTGGGTCCGCGCGATGTGCGCGTCGATGAGCCGCGCGGCGCGAGGGGCGTCGCGAGCGCGGCAGGCGGCGAGGATCTGCCGATGCTCGTCGAGGGGCTGGTCGCGGCCGGCGCGGAAGGAGACGTAGACGCGCAGGTAGCGGTCGGTGCCGCGGATCAGCTCGTCGATCATGCGCAGCATGCGTGGCAGCCCCGCCGGCCGGTAGAGCGCGAGGTGGAACTCGAGATTCAGCTCGCTCCACTGGACGGGTGAGGTGGCGCGCGCGTAGCGGTCGAGGATGTCGGCGATCGCGGCGAAGTCCGAAACACCCATGAGCGGAATCGCGAGCCGGATCGCCCGCGCCTCGAGCGCCCTGCGGATCTCGAGGCTTTCTTCCAGCTCCGCGAGCGACAGCGACGACACCACGCAGCCCCGATTGTGCTCGCGGGTGACGAGCCCCTGGGCCTCGAGCCGGCTCAGCGCCTCGCGCACCGGGATGCGGCTCACCCCGAACTCCGCCGCGATCTTCTCCTGGCGCAACTGGATGCCGCCGGGCAGCACGCCGGCGAGGATGCGCTCGCGCAGCGCCGCGGCGATGCGGTCGGTGGGGATCTCCACCGGGGGTGCGGCTGCCTTGGCCAATTCGGCGGCTCCTTTTTGTATACAATCCAGTATAACAAATGGATACCAGCGCAACCTTCGACGTGCTGGTCGTGGGCGGCGGCATCATCGGGCTCTCCACGGCCTACTTCCTGGCCCACGCCTCGCCCGGCCTCAGGATCGCCGTGGTCGAGCGCGAGCCGGGCTACGAGCATTGCTCGACGCTGCGCGCCTCGGGCGGATGCCGGGTGCAGTTCTCCTGTCCCGAGAACATCGAGATGTCGCTCTTCTCGATCGACTTCATCCGCCGGTTTCCCGAAACGATGGCGATCGAGGGCCGGGAGGCCCCCATCGACTGGGTGCAGGGCGGCTACCTCTTCATCGTCCCGCCCGAGCACATCGGCCTCCTCGAGGCCAACCAGAAGACGCAGGAAGCGCTGGGCTGCAACGTCGCGATGCTCGACCCGCGGTCGCTCAAGGAAAAATTCCCCTCGATGCGCGTCGATGACCTCGGCGCGGGAGCCCACACGCCCGACGACGGCTGGTGCGATCCCTACCAGATGCTGCAGGGCACGCGCCGCAAGGTGGTCGCCATGGGCGTGCAAGTCATTGCCGACGAGGTCGTCGGCTTCGAGGTCGCGAAGCCGGCCGTACGCGCAGCCCGCCTCAGGTCCGGGCGCAACATCCGCGCGCGGCATTTCGTCAACGCCGCCGGTGCCTGGTCGGCAGAAGTCGGCCGCATGGCAGGCATGGAGCTCCCGGTCGCGCCGCTGCGCCGCTTCGAGCACTACTTCACCCCCGGCACGCCGATGGAGCGCCTGCCCTACGTGAAGGACCTGAACCGCATGGCGTTCCGCTCCGAAGGCGCGGGCTTCTCCGGAGGCGTGGTCGATGGCGACGAACCGCGCGGCTTCAACTTCGAGGTGGACCCCGATTACTTCGAGCGCGTGGTGTGGCCCGCCGCGGCCGAGCGCTTCCCGCCGCTGGAGGCCGCGAAATGCCACCGCACCTGGGCCGGCCTCTACGAGGTGTGCGAGCTCGACGGCAACCCGATCATCGGCAACTGGCCGGGCACGCTCGACAACTTCCACGCCTGCACCGGCTTCTCGGGCCACGGCATGATGCATGCGCCCGCAGCGGGGCGCGCCATCGCCGAGCGCATCCTCCACGGCCGCGACCTGTCGATCGACCTCGCGCGGCTGGGATATGCGCGCGTGCCGGCCAACGAGCCGTACCGCGAGCGCGGCATCCTGTGAGGCACTTCACCGAGGCCGAGCTCGATG
>JBBQBW010000159.1:0-6306 GCA_038318025.1 Burkholderiales bacterium
GATCCCATGTACAACGCCCCGCCCGAGATTCCCACTCGCGTCTTCGCCACGCTGCCCGAGGAGCTGCGCATGAAGGGCGAGAAGTCCGGCTGGGCGTTCGGCAAGGACCACGCCGAGCTGCACTCCTTCCTCGAGGGCCCCTCCTTCGACCGCGCCGGCAACCTCTATGTCACCGACATCCCCTACGGCCGGATCCTGCGCGTCTCGCCGGCCGGAGAATTTACCCAGATCGCACGCTACGACGGCTGGCCCAACGGCCTGAAGATCCACCAGGACGGGCGCATCTTCATCGCCGACCACCTGCGCGGCATCCTGGTGCTCGATCCCGCCACGGGAAAGGTGACGCCGGTGCTGGACCGCGTGCGGCGCGAGGGCCTGAAGGGCGTGAACGACATGGTGTTCGCGAGGAACGGGGACCTCTATTTCACCGACCAGGGACAAACGGGACTGCAGGACCCCACGGGACGCGTCTATCGCCTGAAGCCCGACGGCCACGTGGACCTCCTCCTTGACACGATCCCGAGCCCCAACGGCATCGTGCTGACACCCGACGAGAAGGCGCTCTACGTGGCGGTCACGCGCGCGAACCAGATCTGGCGTCTGCCGCTGCATCCCGACGGCAGCACCTCGAAGGTGGCGGCGTTCATCACGCTCTCGGGCGGGCTGGCGGGGCCCGATGGCCTTGCCATGGATGCGCAGGGCAACCTCGCCATCGCCCATTGCGGCCTCGGGACGGCGTGGCTCTTCTCGCGCCTGGGCGAGCCCCTTTACCGGATGCGCTCCGCCGCGGGGCTCGCCACCACCAACCTCGCCTACGGCGGGCCCGCCAACAAGCACCTCTACATGACGGAGTCCGACAGCGGCAGCATCCTGGTGGCCGAGATGCCGACCGCGGGGCTGCCGCCCTACTCGCACCGCTAGGGAACCGCGGAGTCCCCCATCCGGGACCTCGCGAAGATGTCCCACGCGGCGATGAACAGCGCCGCGATCACCGGCCCCAGCACGAAACCGTTGAGCCCGAAGATCGCCAATCCCCCCAGCGTCGAGACCAACACGATGTAGTCGGGCATCTTCGTGTCCCGCCCCACCAGCACGGGGCGCAACACGTTGTCGACCAGCCCGATCACGAGCACCCCGTAGACCGAGAGCACGATCCCGGCAACCACGCTGCCGGTCGCGACGAGGTAGATCGCCACGGGCACCCACACGAGCGCGGCCCCGACGGCGGGCAAGAGCGACAGCACCGCCATCACCACCGCCCAGAGCAGCGGCGAGTGGATGCCCAGGATCCAGAAGATCAGCCCGCCCAGCGCGCCCTGCAGGATGGCGATGACGAGGTTGCCCCTCACCGTCGCGCGAATCACGACCCCGAACTTGTCGAACAGCGCTTCGCGCCGGTCGCGCCGCAGGGGAAGCGCTTCGCGGATGCGCGTCACCAGATCCCCGCCGTCGCGCAGCAGGAAGAAGAGCAGGTAAAGCATCACGAAGAAGTCCACCACGAAGTCGAACGTGCCCTGGCCGAAGACGAGCGCGCGGGCGCCGATGTACTTGCTCGCGGCGAGCAGCCCCTTGGACACCTGCTCCTGCACGGCCACCAGGTTAGTCAAGCCGCGGTCCTCCAGCATCTTCACCGCCCAATCGGGGAGCGCCGCGAACACCTGCCGGAAGTAGCGCCCGAAGTCGATCTCGCCCGACTGCATGCGTGCGTACATCGCGGTGGCCTCGCCCACCAGCGTGGCGCTGAGAAGCGCCAGCGGCAGGATCACGATGACGAGGATGATGCCCAGCGTCGCCAGCGCGGCGAGTGTGTCGCGACCCCGGAACCGGGCGGCGAGCCGCCGCTGCAGCGGTGCGAACATGATGGCGCCCACCACTGCCCACAGGACCGCGCCATAAAACGGGCGCAGGATCCAGCCGAAGGCGATGGTGACCCCGACCAGCAGCCAGATGAAAGCGGTGTCTTCACGGGTTCTCATGCCCGCCATCGTACTTCAGAGTTTCCCCAGCTAACCGGGCGCCTTCTCCACCACCTCGTCGTAGCGCTTGAAATGGCGGTTTGCCATGATGCGCTGCTGCTCGTAGAGGGAGCCCGTGCTGGGCGACATCGGCAGCGGGATGCGGATCGGGCACGCCACCATGCGCGGCTCGAGCGTGGGCTCGCCGCGGACGATGCCGGCGTTGAATTTGTCGAGGCCCGGGATGCCGAGGATCGGCCACGCGTCCACGGCGGCGTACTGGAGCAGCAACAGGCGGCGCGGCACGCTCGATCGATTGAGCGCCGAGCCGTGCACCGCGCGCGCATGGTGGAAGGTCACCATGCCCGCCCCGCCGGTGAGCGACACCGCCTTCGAGAAGTCGAGGCCGCTCGTCACCGCATCGATGCCACCGCAGTAGACGCCATCCACGTGGTGGTCGTAGATCGGACCGCGATGGGTGTCGGGGAGGATCATCAGCGGCCCGTTCTCATCCTTGCAGTCGTCGAGCGGGATGCCGACCGAGAGGAGATCGTCGTTGGTGTGGGGATAGGCGGCCCAGTCCTGGTGCCACTCCACGGGTGCCCCGTACTGCGCGCCCTTGATGTTGATCTTGCCGGTGGGGTGGCTCATGCGGATCGCCGGTCCGATCAGTTGCGCGAGCGCGTCGAGCAGCCTGGGATGGCGGGCGATGCGGTGGAAGACCGGGTCCATCTCGGTCGGGCGCTTCAAGCGGCGCACGCGGATGTCCTCGGGCGTGTGGCTGTCTTCGAGGTCGTACAGGTCGGTGTTCTGGGTGAGGTCCTTCGCCCTTTCGCACAGCGCGTCGCAAGCGCGGCCGAGCTCCGCGATGGTCTCGCGGTCGAAGAACTGCTGCTTCATCACGTAGCCGGTCTCGTTGTAGAACGCCACGTCCTGGGCCGAAAGCATTGCGTCTCTCCTCGGGGATTCTGATTGACTGTACCTGTCTAGACAAGTACAGTCAATGCACCTTCCCGAGGGTTTCAGGCCATGAACAACGAAGAATTCGCCGGACAGCGCTGCCTCGTCACGGGCGCAGGGCGTGGCATCGGGCGCGAGCTCGCCCTCGCCTTCTCCCGCCACGGGGCCGCCGTGGCGGTCCTCGACCGGGACGAGAGCGCCCGTGCGGTGGCCGACGAGATTCGCAAAGCGGGCGGCTCGGCCGAGCCGGTGATCCTGGACCTTGCGGACACCGCCGCGATCGAGCCCGCGCTGGACGCCCTCGCCTCGGCCTTCGGCGCCATCGACATCCTGGTCAACAACGCGGCGATCGTCGTGCCGAAGCTGTTCCTCGAGACCACGCTCCAGGAGCTGGAGACGGTGCTGCGCGTCAACCTGCACGCGCCCTTCGTCTGCGCGCAGGTGCTGGCGCGCTCGATGGTGCAGCGCAAGCGCGGCCGCATCGTCAACATCGCGTCCCACTCGGGGCTGCGCGGCAGCACCGCGCGCGCCGCCTACGCGGCCTCGAAGGGTGCCCTCATGGCGGCCACGCGCGTGATGGCGGTGGAGCTGGCACCCCACGGCATCACGGTCAACGCGGTGGCCCCGGGGCCGATCGAGTCGGACCTCACGATCAGGACGCATTCGGCGGAGCGCCGCGCGTCCTGGAACGACGCGGTGCCGCTCGGCCGCTACGGCCGCGCCGAGGAAGTCGTGGCGGCAATCCTTTTCCTCGCCTCGCCCGGTGCCTCCTACATCACCGGCCACACCCTGGCGGTGGACGGCGGCTTCAGCCAGGCGGGCCTGATCCTGAAGCCGAAGTGAGCACGACCGACCCGCGCGCCGCCATCCCGATCTACCAGCGCATCCGCGACGCGCTGCGCGCGCAGATCGAGAGTGGCCGGTACCGCGAGGGCGACCGCCTGCCCTCCGAGAGCGAGCTGGTCGAAGAGTTCGGCGCCGCGCGCATGACGGTGCGGCACGCGCTGGCACTCCTCGTGTTCGAGAACCTGATCGTGCGCTCCGCGGGCCGCGGCAGCTATGTGGCGCCGCGCCGGCAGGAAGCGTCGATCGATTCTTCCTCCGCGATGTCGTTCGAGGAGCAGATCTCGGCGCAGGGGCGGACTCCGGCGCTGAAGCTCCTCGGCTTCAAGCGCATCGCGGCCACCGCTGAGGTCGCCGAGCGGCTGGGCATCCCGGGCGGAAATCCGGTGTATCGCCTCGAACGCCTGCGTTTCGTCGACGAGGAGCTCACCGGACTCGAGATCCGCCACATCGTCGACGACGTCGGCAAGCGGATCTCCGTGGCGGACGCCGCGACCACGCCCACGTTCGACCTGCTCGAGGCCGCGCTGAAGGAGCCGCTCGACACGGTCGATGTCGCGATGTTCGCGGCGGCCGCCGACCGCGGCATCGCGGCAAAGCTCAAGGTGCGCCGCGGGGCACCGATCCTGGTGCGCGAGCACATCGCGCTCGACAGCACGCGTCGCGTCGTCCTCTACGGTCACTCGATCTATCGCGGCAACCTGCGATTCCGGCACGTCTTCCGGCGCTCGGCGAGCGCTTGAGCCCCGCCGAGGTCACCCGCCGCACGCGCCTCGGGCGCCTCGCCCTCATGTTCGCCGCCCACGCCATGGGCACGGCCAACATCTCGCTGGTGCTCGCCTTCGCGCCGGTGCTGCAGAAGCAGCTCGGCCTCACGCCCTCGGAGTTCGGCCTCGCCGTCTCCTGTTATTACGCCGCGCAGGTGGTCGCGGCGCTGCCCGCCGGATGGCTCGTGGACCGCTATGGCATCCGCCGCGGCCTCATCGCCGCCCACGTGGTGCTGGCATCCGGGATGAGCCTCATCGCCTTCGCCCATGGCGCCATCGGCCTGTCGCTGGGACTCGCGCTCTGCGGCCTGGGCTACGTGCTGGTAAATCCCTCCACAGCGCGCGGAATCCTGGCGTGGTTCGACATCCGGCATCGCGCGACGGCCATGGGCGTCAAGCAGACCGGCGTTCCGATCGGCGCGGTGGCGATCGCCATGCTCGCCGCCGTGGTGGAGGACTGGCGCATGTTCGCCGTCGTGCTCGCCGTGGCGATGTTGCTGATGACGCTCCCGTTCCTCACCCTGGCACGGGAAAAGACCTCGACCGCCCGCTCGACACTGATGCACGACATGGGACGCGCCATCACCAACCGCCGGCTCACCGCGGTCACTCTCGCGACCGGCCTCTACACCACGGCGTTTGGCGCGGTGCTCGCGTACTTCGTGACCTTCTCCTATGAAGTGGTGCACGTATCGCTGGGCGTGGCGAGCATGTTCCTTGCACTCGTCCAGGCGGCGGCGGCGGTGGGACGCGTCGCGTGGGGCGTCGCGGGCGACCGGCTTCCCGGCAACGGCCGCGTGACGGGGCTACTCGTCTGCGGCCTTCTGGGTGCAACGGCGACCGGGAGCCTGCCCTTCGTCACCTCGTCGACGGGGCTGGTGGTGTTGGCGCTGCTGCTCGGGCTCACGGTCGGCGGATTCGCGAGCCTCGCGCAGACGCTCGCCGTGGAGTCGGTGGAGCGCAGGTTCGCCGGTGCGGCCATCGGCTACAACATGCTGCTGGTCACCGGGGGGCTGATGGTGGGGCCCGCGCTGTTCGCGCTGGTGTTATCGATCGGCGGTTATAGCGCAGGGTGGGCGGTGGTGTCGGTGGTGCTGCTGGCGGGCACGACGCTCTTCTACGTCGGCTCGCAGTTGCCGGCCACGGGGGCTGAAGCACCTTAGGGGACAGACCACCAGTTGCATGGAATGAAACCGGGCCGGCCCGTTTCATCTTATGCAACTGGTGGTCTGTACCCTAAGGTTCATTTCAGGATCTCCTCGTTGTGTTGTCCGGGCGTGGGCAGCGGCAGCCGCCCCCCCAGGCGCCGTTCGCCGAACTGGATCGGCAGCGCCGGGATGCGTGTTTCCGTGCCATCGGGAAGCGTCACCGGAACCATGCCGCCCGCATTCAGGTGCGGGTCTTCGAACAGGTCCGACGGCGTCTGGATGCGCGCGAAGGGAAGCCCCCCCTCCGCGCAGATCGACTCGAGTTGCGCAATGGGGTGCTTCTTCAGCAACGCCGCCACGCGCGGGATCAATTCCTCGCGGGCCAGCGAGCGCTGGTTGTTGGTTGCGTAGGCGGGGTCGAGCAGCTCCGGCTCGCCGAGCGCCCGGGTGAAGATCTCCCATTGCCGCTCGGTGACCACGCCGATGAAGATGCGCACGCCATCGCTCGACTCGAAGATGTCGTACACGCCCCAGGCGCGCTTGCCCGCGGCCATCGGCTCGGGAGCCTTGCCGCTCACGGCGTGCTGCATCATGTGCGTCGAGACCAGCCACGCGGCGTTCTCGAAGAGGCCG
>JBBQBW010000160.1:0-6299 GCA_038318025.1 Burkholderiales bacterium
GATCCGCAAGGACTTCATCATCGATTCCTACCAGGTGGTTGAGGCGCGCGCGTGGGGAGCGGATTGCATTCTGCTCATCATGGACGCGGCGCCTGACCAGCAGCTTGATTCCCTGGCCCGCCAGGCGAGGGCGTTGGGCATGGACGTGCTGGTCGAGTCCCACGACGCCGCCCAGCTCGATCGCGCCCTGGCGCTACCTACCTCGTTGATCGGTATCAATAACCGGGACCTGCGCAATTTCGAGACGCGGCTCGAAACGACCCTCGGGCTGGTCTCGCGGGTGCCGGCCGACCGGCTGCTGGTGACCGAGAGCGGAATTGCCACGAAAGAGGATGTGGAACGCCTGCGTTTTGGCAATGTGAGCGCCTACTTAGTGGGGGGTGCCCTCATGTCCGCCGAGGACCCGGGAAAGGAGCTCGCCCGCCTGTTCTTCGAGGCCTGAAGAGACTGTGGTTTTCCAGCAACAACACGCCCGGTTTGTTGCGTGGACGGCAAAAACCGCTTGAGGGATGCCATTGCCTTTGGCATGATGCGGATGGCTTCTCAAAAGAGTTCGGGGAGCCCCAGGTTTCGGGGCGAACAAATTCCCCACGAGGTTCCCAATAAGACGCTCAAGCAATCTAAGGCCTCACTTCAACAAAGGAGATTCGGATGAACAAGAAACTGATCGCTCTGGCAGTTGCTGGCGCTTCTGTGGCGCCCGCCGCCATGGCGCAGACCGCCAACCCGGTAACGCTGTACGGTCGCGCGTATGTGACCCTCGAGTCGATCGAGGCCAAAGGCGATAACCGCCTGGCACGCCGGACGCGGGTTGAAGACCAGTCCTCCCTGCTGGGCGTGCGTGGCACCGAGGATCTCGGTCGCGGGCTCAAGGCGTTCTTCCAGCTGGAAACGAGCTTCCGCCTCGACCAGAACACCTCGACCTTCGCCAACCGCAACAGCGGCGTGGGCCTCCAGGGTCGCTGGGGCAGCGTCCTCATGGGTCGTTGGGACATGCCGTACAAGACCGCGACCATCGCGGTCGACCCGTTCGGTGACCTCACCATCGGCGCCATCACCGTCGCCAACAACGACCAGTCCAACTTCGACCGCCGTGACCAGAACGTGGTCCAGTACTGGTCGCCGAACTTCTCCGGCCTCACGTTCCGCCTGGCCGGCACGTCGAACGAAGGCAAGACCGCTACCACCAACCCGCGCGATTACGGCGCCAGCGTCCAGTTCACTCGTGGCCCGCTGTACCTGTTCTACGCGTACGAAGAGCACAAGGATCGTTCCGCCACCGTGCAGAAGGAAGACGGCAACTCCGTCGGCGGCTCCATGGGCTTCGGCGCGTTCAAGGTCGGCGCGCTCTACGGTGAGTACAAGCGCAACGCGCCTTCCGGCGCGGGCTACCACAAGCGCAAGTCGTACCTCGCCAACGTCGTCTACACGATGGGCAGCCACCAGTTCATCTACCAGTTCCAGAACTCGGAAGGCGGCAACCGCCAGAACGCGACCAACACCGTGGCGCAAGCCGAGTGCGACGTGAATTCGGTGGGCTACCAGTACAACTTCACGCGCCGCACGTTCTTCCTGGCGCAGTACGTGAAGGTCGACAACAACGCCGAGGGTGCCTGCGGCTCTGGCCAGTTCGGCATCGGCGCCGGTGCAGATCCCCAGGGCGTTTCGGTGGGCGTGCGTCACGTGTTCTGAACCGCAGCTCACGCGGTTTGGCAGAATGGGGCGCGGCGCAAGCCGCGCCTTTTTTGATTCCGATGCCGATTCGATTCAACGGACTCCTGGACCCCCTCCTCGTCGCCGCCGACGAGGCGCTGCGCGCGCTGAGCGGCGCGGCGGCTGCGGCGCGTCCAACCCCGGCGGGTGAGTCCCCGCGGGCAGAAGACTCCGAACGCCGGCATTCCGCGGCGTTGATGCGGGTGAACCATACCGGGGAGATCTGCGCGCAGGCGCTCTACAGCGGCCAATCGATCTTCGCGCGCGATCCCGTGGTGCGTTCGGCGCTGCGCAAGGCAGCGCTCGAGGAGCGTGACCACCTCGCCTGGTGCCGGGAGCGGCTGGGCGAGCTGGGCTCCCGGCCAAGCGTCCTGGATCCCGTCTGGTACGCAGGCTCGATGGCCATGGGGGTGGTTTCCGGGCTGGCTGGCGATCGCTGGAGCCTGGGCTTCCTCACCGAGACCGAAGTGCAGGTGGAACGCCACCTCGAAGGCCATCTCGACCGGCTTCCGGCCGCGGACGGCCGCAGCCGCGCGATCGTGGCCCAGATGCGGGACGACGAGCGGCGCCACGGCGCGATGGGAGTCGAGCTCGGCGGCCGCGAGTTGCCGTTGCCGGTGCGCCGGGCGATGCAGTTGGCGGCGAAGGTGATGACCCGCACCGCCTACTGGGTCTAGCTAGGCTTCCCGAACCTCGAAGTCGAAGGTGATCTCGGCGCCCTTTGCCAGCATGATCGTGGCCGAGCAGTACTTTTCCTTCGATAACCTGATGGCGCGCTCGACCTGGGTGGCGGCCAGCCCCTTCCCGGTGACGATGTAGTGGAGGTGGATGCGGGTGAAGACCTTCGGATCTTCCGCAGCGCGTTCCGAATCGAGCTCGACCACGCAATCGGTGATGGGCTGGCGGGCCTTGCGCAGGATCATCACCACGTCGATAGCGCTGCAGGCACCCGTTCCCATCAACACCAGCTCCATGGGGCGCGCCCCGAGGTTGCGGCCACCGACGTCGGGAGCGGCATCCACCACCACCGCGTGACCGCTACCGCTCTCGGCGACGAACGTCATGCCGTCGGCGAGCTTGATGCGGGCCTTCATCGCGATTCCCCTATCGGCGTTGCCGGCGCCACTGCTTCCTCTTCGGCTTCCCGCAGCCAGGCCTTCGTGAGGTTCCATGCTACCGCGAGGAGTGCCGGTCCCACGAAAAGCCCGATGAAGCCGAAGGCGATCGCCCCACCAAACACCCCGAGCACAACCAGCACCATCGAGAGGTTGCCAGCGCGGCTCATCAGGATCGGCTTCACGAAGTTGTCCACGGAGCTGATCACCGCGGCCCCGTACACCACCATGAAGATCGCCCAGCCCACCTGGTCCTGGGCATAGAGCCAGCCGGCGGCGCCGCCCCAGATCAGCACCGGGCCCATCGGAATCAGCGACAGGACGAAGGTGAGCGCGCCGAGCAGGAGCGCCCCGGGAACCCCGGAAATGACAAAGCCCGCGAAGGCCACCACCGCCTGGGCGAACGCGGTGCCCAGAAGCCCGTAGACGACCCCCTTCACCGCGTTTTGCGCCGTGGAAACGAGGAGAGCTCCCTGCTCCGGGCCGGCGAGGCGGGTCATGGCCTCGGACAGGAGGCGCCGGACGCGTTCGCCGTCGCGATAGAAGAAGAAGGCGACGAAAAGGGCGATAAGGATCTGGATCAAGCCCTGCCCCACGGCGCCGCCCAAGGCGACGAACAGGGCTTTGGCGGGATCCGCCAGCTTCTTGCCGAGGGCCACCAGCTCCTCCCGGCTCTTGAGCAGGAGCTGCCAGTATTCGTCGATGGCATGGCCGACCAACGGAAGGTCGCGAATGAATATCGGAAGCTCGATGGTCGAGCGCTGGACCAGGAATCCGCGTACCGCCTCGATCACCGAGGCGGAGTGGACGATCAGGCTCTGGGCGGCCAGGGCGACGGGCAGCGCGAGGCCAATGACCATTGCCAATACCAATACCAGGGCCGCAAGGGAGCTGCGGCCGCCCCATCGGTCCCGGAGGAAGGTGAAGGCCGGCCAGGTGGACAGGCACAGCACGCCCGCGAACAGGATCGCGCCCACGAAGGGTTGCAGGATCAGGACGCACCCCAGCACCAGGAGCGCCACGGCGGCGATGCGTGCGTACTGCTCGAAGCGGCTGGCTTCCATCGGTAACGGGGCTCGGCGGGGGAGAGCGCATTCTAGCCGACCCCGCTTTGACACAAAACCATGATTTGGCTATAATTTCAGGTTCGCAATACCCCAAACAAAGCGGCCAAAGTATCGGGGAGGGTCCCCGGCATCCAGGGTCGCGTATCGAAAGGATCACCATGAAGACCTTCTCGGCCAAGCCGGAAGAGGTCCGGCGTGACTGGTTCGTCGTCGACGCCACGGACAAAATCCTCGGCCGTCTCGCGGCAGAAGTCTCCCGGCGCCTGCGCGGCAAGCACAAGCCTGAATTCACGCCCCACGTCGACACCGGCGACTACATCGTCATCGTCAACGTGGAAAAGCTCCGCGTGACCGGCGCCAAGGCGCAGGACAAGATGTACTACCGCCACTCGACCTACCCGGGCGGCCTGTACGAGACCAACTTCACCAAGCTGCAGCAGCGCCACCCGGACCGTGTGCTCAAGCTCGCGGTGAAGGGCATGCTGCCGAAGGGCCGCCTCGGTTACGCGATGATCAAGAAGCTCAAGATCTACGCGGGTCCGGAGCATCCCCATACGGCGCAGCAGCCCAAGAACCTCGAGGTTTAAGGAGCGATCATGATCGGCAAATACAACTACGGCACCGGCCGCCGCAAGAGCGCGGTCGCGCGCGTCTTCATCAAGCCCGGCAAGGGCAACATCGTCGTCAATGACAAGCCTGTCGACGTGTTCTTCTCACGCGAAACCGGCCGCATGATCGTGCGCCAGCCGCTCGATCTCACCAACCACGCCGAGACCTTCGACATCAAGGTCAACGTGTTCGGCGGCGGCGAGTCCGGCCAGGCCGGCGCGGTGCGCCACGGCATCACCCGCGCACTCATCGAGTACGACCCCACCCTCAAGCCCGCCCTTTCGAAGGCCGGCCTGGTCACGCGCGATGCGCGCGAGGTCGAGCGCAAGAAGGTCGGCCTGCACAAGGCGCGTCGCCGCAAGCAGTTCTCGAAGCGCTAAGGCGGAAGCGCTGTACTCAGGAGCCCGATACGCACAAAGCCGCCTCCAAGCGGCTTTGTCGCTCATGGGATTCGAAGGCTGTCGTGGCGAGGAGACGGAATTGATCGAGCGCGGCTCCGGCTGGGACGGCAAAGCCTGATGCGAGGCATCGGCCGCAGGCTGCGAAGCAGCTTCGGAATCGGATCGTCGCGCATGGCGATCCGGTCCCAGCTCGCCTGGTACTGGCGCTGGCTCCTGAACCTCCTGATGATGCTCACGGTGGGCGGTGTGGTCTGGTGGCTGGTCGCGAACAGCTACCGCATCACCGGCTTCAACGGCGACGAGGCCAAGGAGCGGATTTCCACGCTTGGGAACGAAAACGCCTCGCTGCGCCGCGACTTCGACGCGATGAAGGCAAGCCTTGCCGACCGCGACCGCCAGCTGCAGATCGAGAGGGCCGCACAGCGGGAGCTCGCCCGGTCGGTCGCGCAGATGCAGGACGAAAACGCCTCCCTCAAGGAGGACCTGGGCTTCCTGCGCAACATCATGTCCTCCGGCGCTGCGCCGGAAGGCGTGGGCGTCTCGGACCTCAAGATCGAGCGCGACGGCAAGCCCAACGAGTTCCGCTACCGCATGCTCCTCACCCAGGGCGGGCAGCGCAAGCAGGACTTCAAGGGGCGGGTCCAGATCGTGGCGCGGGTGGCCGAGGGCAGCGCCACTTCCAGCCTGACCTTCCCCGAGGGAGCGGCGGCGGAGGCCGCCCCGGGGTTCGAATTCCGCTTCTACCACAAGGTCGAGGGGCGCTTCGTCATCCCCGAGGGGGCCGCCCTCCGAAGCGTCGATGTGCGCGTTCTTGCGGTTCCCGGGGGACAGGTTAAACTGTCCCGGACTGTAAATCTTTCCTAGGAGACCCCATGTTCGGAAAGACCAACAAACCCAGCCCCATCGACAGCCTGATCGGGGCCGGAACGACGATCGAGGGCAATATCGCCTTCACCGGCGGGCTTCGGGTCGACGGTCACGTGAAGGGCAACATCTCGGCCTCCGGCAACAAGCCGGGCACCCTGGTGGTGTCGGAGCTGGCGAAGGTCGAGGGCGAGATCAATGTGGCCCACGTGGTGGTGAATGGCACGGTAGCCGGGCCGGTCCGTGGTTCGGAGTACGTCGAACTCCTCCCGAAGGCACGGGTCACAGGCAATGTGTCGTACAAGTCGATCGAGATCCATGTCGGCGCGATCGTGATGGGGCAGCTGGTGTACGAGAGCCCCCAGAAGAGTGACAAGGTCGTGGAGCTCAAGCCCCACGCTGGCAGCAGTGCCGACTGAACCGATCGAATGAACTGGAGAACAGCATGAATGACATGGCCACGGTAATGCCCGATCCGCTCGTGTTCACCGAGAACGCGGCGAACAAGGTGAAGGCGCTGATCGAGGAGG
>JBBQBW010000161.1:0-6290 GCA_038318025.1 Burkholderiales bacterium
GCTGGCGGCCGTGATGGGCGAGACCATGGAGCTCTCGCGCGCGTAGCGGATGCCGGCCTCGAAGAGCGTCGCGAACTGCAGCTTCCCGTAGCGATTGGAGAGCGTGACCCAGGCGGAAACGCAGCCCGGCACGGTCACCGAATCCCAGCCCTTCACCGGCATCGACTCCTGGCCCTTGAACCGCTCCGGCGTCCACCCCGCGGGCGAGCGCCCGGAAGCATTCAGCCCCACCAGCCGCTGGCCATCCCAGAGGATCGCAAAGGCGTCCGAGCCGATGCCGTTGGAAGTGGGTTCGACCACGGTGAGGGTGATGGCCGCGGCGAGGCCCGCGTCCACGGCGTTGCCGCCCCGGGCGAGCATCGCGAGGCCCGCCTGCGCGGCCAGCGGCTGCGAGGTGGCGACCACGTTCTTCGCCAGCAGCGGCATGCGCTGCGAGGCATACGGGAATTCCCAGGAGAACATTGGCTACTCCGGCTTCACGTTGGCGTCGCGGATCACCTTCGACCAGCGCTGCGCTTCCTGCTGGATCACCGCCGCGAACTGCTGCGGCGTCCCGCCCGTCATCTCGCCCTGGGAAGCCTTGTCCGCGAGCACGCGGGTCAACACGTCGGTGGGGCCGCCGGCGGGGAACGGCACGATCATCTTCACCGGCCGCTGCGGCCAGCCTTGCGCGTGGGAGACGAGCGCGAACGCGGAGAGGGCGGCACAGGCGAGGAGTCGTGGAATCATGGAAGGCAATCGGGGAGCGGCGGGCGCTGGGAGAAGCAATGTTAGCATCGGCAAAACGGGAGGCGAATGAACGGCGGAATATCAGCGCTTGTCTTCGACGCGTACGGAACGCTCTTCGACGTGCACTCGGTGACGCGTCTCGCGGACACCCATTTTCCCGGCCGCGGCGCGGCGCTCTCCGCCGCCTGGCGCTCGAAGCAGCTCGAGTACACGTGGGTGCGCAGCCTCATGGGCCGCTACGAGGACTTCAGCCGCGTCACGCGCTCGGCGCTGGAGTGGGCGATCGAATCCCTGGGGCTGGAGGCGGATGAGGCGGCGGTGCGGGGGCTCCTCGACGAGTATCGCAAGCTCGCCGCATTCCCCGAAGTCCCCGCCGCCCTGGACGAGCTGTCGCGCTCGCGGCCGCTGGCGATCCTCTCCAACGGCCACCCCGAGATGCTCGAGGCGGTGGTGGCGCACAACGGGATGGGTTTCCGCTTCCGCGGCGGCGTGCTCTCGGTGCACGCGGCGAAGGTGTTCAAGCCCGACCCGCGGGTCTATCGCCTGGTGGAGGACCGCCTCGGGGTGCCGCGCTCGATGATCGGGTTCGTGTCGTCGAACGGTTGGGATGCGGCCGGCGCCAAGTCCTTCGGCTTCAAGGTGTACTGGGTGAACCGCTCGGGCGCCCCGGTGGAGCGCCTCGGCGTGCGGCCCGACGAGGTCGTGCGCGACCTCGCCGGGTTGGTCGAGCGCCTGGCGGCGAGCGCCTAGGGCGCCACTTCGACGAACGCTTCCTCGCGCTTCTTCTTCAGCGCCGGAAGGGCCACCAGCACCAGCAGGAAGGCGGCCACGCACAGCAGCGACAGGCTGATCGGACGCGTGAAGAACACCGTGGCATCGCCCCGCGACAGCAGCAGCGCCCGCCGCAGGTTCTCCTCCATCATCGGTCCGAGCACGAATCCGAGCAGCAACGGCGCGGGCTCGACCTCCAGCTTGATGAACGTGTAGCCGATGAAGCCGAAGAGGGCCGCCATCAGCACGTCGGCGCTCGCGTTGTTGATCGAATAAACGCCGATGCAGCAGAAAATCAGGATCGACGGGTACAGGTACCGGTACTCGAGGGTGAGCAGCTTCACCCACATGCCGATCAGCGGCAGGTTGAGGATCACGAGCAGGAAGTTGCCCACCCACATCGAGGCGATCATCCCCCAGAAGAGGTCGGGCTTCGCCGTCATGATCTGCGGGCCCGGCTGGATGCCGTGGATGATCATGGCGCCGATCATCAGCGCCATTACCGGGTTGGACGGGATGCCGAGGGTGAGCAGCGGGATGAAGGAGGTCTGCGAGGCGGCGTTGTTGGCCGATTCCGGCGCGGCAACGCCCTCGATCGCGCCCTTGCCGAAGCGCGACGGGTCCTTGGCCATCTTCTTCTCGAGCGTGTAGGCCGAGAACGAGCCGAGGGTGGGTCCGCCGCCGGGCAGGATGCCGAGCGCCGCGCCAAGAGTGGTGCCGCGGATCACCGGCCACGCGCACTGCTTGATGTCCTCCCAGTTGGGCAGCAGCCCCGAGATGCTCTTGGTGAACACCTCGCGTTTCTCCCCTTGCTCGAGGTTGCGGATGATCTCGGAGAACCCGAAGGTGCCCATCGCGATGGTGCCGATGCCGATGCCGTCGATCAGCTCGGGCAGGCCGAAGCTGTAGCGCGCGACGCCGGAGTTCACGTCGGTGCCGACGAGACCCACCAGCAGCCCGAGGATGATCATCGCGATCGCCTTGATGAGCGATCCGTGGGCCAGGACCACGGCTGCTATCAATCCCAGCACCATCAGGGAGAAGTAGTCGGCGGGACCGAACTTGAGGGCGAGCTCCGCGAGCGGCGGGGCGAAGGCGGCGATGAGGAGCGTGGCGACCGAGCCGGCGAAGAAGGAGCCCAGGGCGGCCACACCCAATGCCTTGCCGGCCTTTCCCTGTCGTGCCATCTGGTAGCCGTCCAGGCACGTGACCACGGAGGACACCTCCCCGGGCAGGTTGACCAGGATCGCCGTGGTGGAGCCGCCGTAGGAAGCCCCGTAGTAGATGCCGGCCAGCATGATGAGCGCCGAGACCGGCGGCAGCACGAAGGTCGCCGGCAGCAGCATCGAGATCGTGGCGATGGGCCCGATGCCGGGTAGCACCCCGATCATCGTGCCCAGCATCACGCCGATGAAGCAGTACATGACATTCTGCAGCGTGAGCGCCACGCCGAAGCCGAGGTACAGGTTGCTGAGTAGTTCGCCCATGGGGTCTGGTTCCTAGCCGCGGCAGAAGGGAATGGAGGACTGCAGCGCCTCGACCGGCGGGCAGAGCGGGAGGGGGAGCTTCAGCCCCCACACGAACACGAGGGCGCAGAACGTCACCAGCCCGGCGGCCAACAACACGACGTTGCGCATCTTGTAGCCCTCGGGATTGCCGATGCTCGCGACGATCACGAGAAGAAAACCGGCGATGAGCATGCCGGTCCACTTGAGGATGAGGCCGAACATCACCACCGCGCCGAGGATGTAGAGGATCGGCTTCCAGTGGTACTTCGGGAAGCGGCCGGCTTCGCCCGCGTCGGCATGGCGCAGCCCGCCCACCGCGATCATCACCCCGAGCCCGAAGAGGATGACGCCCAGCCAGAAGGGAAAAAAGGCCGGGCCCATGCGCGCCGGCGTGCCCATCGAGTAGCCCGGAAGCGACGCGAGGCCCGGCACGCCCTTCGCGATGAGCGCGAAGGCCCCACCGATCACCGCGAACAGCACCCCACCCCAGAAGTTCTTCGGATGTCCTATTTTCATTTGGCTCTCGTTATGGATTGTGAAACGTGCGCGAAGGGCTCGATTATGCAGTGAACCTTTCGCACCGCCATGACGCAGTGCAGCAACTACTTCGCCAGCCCCAGCAGTTTCGCCGCCGCGAGGTACGTTTTGCGCCGCTCCTCGAGGAACGGTCCCATCTTGTCGTAAGTGATGTCAACGATCTCGAGCCCCTGCTCCGTCATCTGCTTGCGGTAGTCCGGGTCGCGGCGGATCTCCGAGAAGGCCTCGCAGATGCGCTTGCGGACATCCTCTGTCACGTCTTTGCATCTTCATTTCCTCGATTATGGTTGGGGGAAGCTTACGGACAGCTTGCGGGGGTCAGAGCGCCTCGGCGATCGCCTTGCCCACGTCGGTGGTGTTCGCGGTGCCGCCCATGTCCCGGGTGCGGGGACCTTCCTTCAGCACGGTCTCGATGGCGCGCACGATGGCGTCGCCCGCCGCCTTGTATCCCAGGTGCTCGAGCATCATGGCGCCCGACCAGATCTGGCCGATGGGGTTGGCGATGCCCTTGCCGTAGATGTCCGGCGCGCTGCCGTGCACCGGCTCGAAGCACGAAGGGTACTCGCGCTCGGGATTCAGGTTGGCCGAGGGGGCGATGCCGATGGTGCCGGTGCACGCGGGGCCGAGGTCCGAGAGGATGTCGCCGAAGAGGATGGAGCCCACCACCACGTCGATCCAGTCCGGATGCTGGACGAAGTGCGCGGTGAGGATGTCGATGTGATATTGCGAGGTCTTCACGTCGGGATACTGGGCCGACACCGCCTTGAAGCGCTCGTCCCAGAACGGCATCGTGATCGAGATGCCGTTGGACTTGGTGGCGGAGGTGACGTGCTTCTTCGCGCGCGTCCTCGCGAGCTCGAAGGCGTACTTCATGATGCGGTCGGTGCCCTTGCGGGAGAAGACCGAGAGCTGGGTCGCGAACTCGTTCTCGGTGCCGGCGTACATGCGACCGCCCGCGTTCGAGTATTCGCCCTCGTTGTTCTCGCGCACCACCCAGAAATCGATGTCGCCGGGCTTGCGGCCTGCCAGGGGCGAGGGCACGCCGGGCATGAGCCGCACCGGGCGCAGGTTCACGTAGAGGTGGAACTCACGGCGGATCGGGATCAGCAGCCCCCAGAGGGAGACGTGGTCCGGCACGCCGGGAAAGCCCACCGCGCCGAGGAAGATCGCGTCGTGGCCGCGGATCGAGTCGAGCCCGTCCTTCGGCATCATCTCGCCGTGCTTCTGGTAGTACTCGCAACTCCAGGGCTTCTCGTCCCAGGCGAGCGAGAACCCGTGCTTGCGCCCGGCGGCCTCGAGCACCCGTTGTCCCTCGGGAACCACTTCCTTGCCGATGCCGTCGCCGGCGACGACAGCAATGCGATGCGTCTTGCTCATTCGAAGAATCTCTCCAGTTCGGCGGCGACCTCGTGGGGCAGCTCTTCCGGAAGGTAATGACCGCCGGGCAACGCGCGGCCGCGGACATCATCGGCCACGCGGCGCCATTCGTCGAGCGGCCGGAAACATTTCTCGATCACGCCGTGCGCGCCCCACAACGCCAGCAGCGGACAGCCCACGCGCCTTCCCGCCTCGCGGTCGGCCCGGTCGTGCTCGAGGTCGATCGAGGCGGCCGCGCGATAGTCCTCGCAGCTCGCGTGGATCATCTCGGGCGTGAAGCATCGCACGTATTCCGCCCAGGCCCCGGCGGTGAAGGGCGAGCCGCCCGCGCTGCCCCCTTTCATCTTGGCCACCATCACGCAGGCGGGGTCGGCGCCGATCATGCGCTCGGGTGTCGGGTACGGCAGGATCAGGAAGAACCAGTGCCAGTAGGCGCGCGCGAACGCTTCCGTGGTCTGCTCGTACATCGCGAGCGTGGGGGCGATGTCGAGAACGGCGAGACGCGCCACCGCCGCGGGATGGTCCAGGGCCATGCGGTGGGCGACGCGCCCGCCGCGGTCGTGGCCGCAGACGAGGAACTCACCGAAACCCAGCTCGCGCATCAGCGCCACCTGGTCCGCCGCCATGGCGCGCTTCGAGTACGGGGCGTGGGCGGCGTCGGTCGGGGGCTTGCCGGAATCGCCGTAGCCCCGCAGGTCGGAGGCCACGACGTTGTAGCGCGCAGCCAGGCGCGGCGCGACCTGGTGCCAGATCGCATGGGTTTGGGGATAACCGTGCAGCAACAGCAGCGCCGGGCCCGGGCGCCGCGGGCCCACCACCGCGTGGAGGTCCACGCCCTCGACGCGCACCCGTTCGGTGCGGAATCCGGGAAACATGCTCATGGCCGCGATCGTAGCTCGGCCGCCGCGCCATCGGTGATGATCTGGCGCAACTCGGTCTTCACCACCTTGCCATAGTGGTTCTTCGGCAGATGCTCGATGAAGCGGTATTCCTTCGGGCGCTTGAAGCGCGCGATGTGCTCGAGGCAAAGGGCGTCGAGCGCATCGATGGCAGGGGGGGTCCCCCGCGCGACCACGAACGCCACGACCACTTCACCCCATTCGGGGTCGGGCCTGCCCACCACGCTCGCCTCGGCGACGCCGGGATGGCGCAGCAGCACCTCCTCGACCTCGCGCGGGTAGATGTTGGAGCCGCCGCTCACGATCAGGTCCTTGCTGCGGTCCTTGAGGGTGAGGAAGCCGTCCCGGTCGAGCTCGCCCAGGTCGCCGGTCCAGAGCCAGCCGTCGCGAAGCGCGCCGCGCGAAGCGTCTTCATTCCCCCAGTAGCCCGACATCACCACGTCACCGCGAACGCACACCTCCCCGATTT
>JBBQBW010000162.1:0-6286 GCA_038318025.1 Burkholderiales bacterium
CGCGAGCTGCTGCGTGATGGTGGAGCCGCCCTGCCGGTCGCCGCCGAGGGTGTGGGCGGCCGATGCCAGGGTGCGGCGCCAGTCGATGCCGCCATGCTGGAAGAAGCGGTGGTCTTCGGTGGCGATGAGGGCGTCGATCACCGCGGGCGAGATGGCGTCGAGTCCCACCCAATCGCGATTGATCCGGCGAAAGGTGGCGATCTCCTTGCCGTCGGCCGACTGCACCACCGCGGGCTTCTCGCTCTTGGCCTTCCGCAGCGACTCGATGCCGGGCGTGAAGGGGATGAGTGCCAGCGCGAAGGCCAGCAGGAGGAAGAGCCCGAGGAGGGCGACCGAGGCCATCCCGCCGAGCGCGTAGCCCGCGCGCCTGCCCCAGCCCGCGGCCGGGTCGGTGAAGACGCGGAACCAGGGCGCGCTCCAGGCATGGAGCCGCGAGGCGCCCCACGCGCGGCGCCAGCGATCCCGGGCACCTCGTGCCAGTGTGCGCAGTTTCTGCATTCAATCCTCGAGGGCCGCGCGGTGCGGACCTGCTGAGGGCAGACCCGCCGCGGGTGGCAAAGTTCGGCGCTTCCCTAGTCCGGGATCGGACGCCCCTCGAGCGGATACTGCGGATCGTTGTAGCCCGGCGTCGAGGGGTGCCCCGGCCGCACCAGCGAGTCGACCAGCGCCTCGTCCTCGTCGTCCAGGGTCTTGTCCACGGCGGCGAGGTAGCCCTGCCACTGCGCGAGGGTGCGCGGCCCGCCGATCACGCTGGTGACGATGGGATTCCTCAGCACCCACGCCACCGCGAAATCCGTTGCGGTCATGCCCTTCTTCTCGGCGTGGGCCTTGAGCTGCTGCGCCATGGCGAGCGACTCGTCGCGGAACTCCGTCTCCATCATCCGCTTGTCCTTGCGCCCGGCGCGCGACTCCGCCGGCGGCGCCTCGCCCGGCTTGTACTTGCCCACCAGCACGCCGCGCGCGAGGGGGCTGTACGGCACGACGCCGAGGCCGTAGTGGCGGCATGCGGGCAACAGCTCGGTTTCCGGCTGGCGGTTCATCGCGTTGTAGTACGGCTGGCAAACCACCGGGCGCGGCACGCCCAGCTCGCCGCATACGCGCACCGCCTCGGCGATGCGCCAGCCGCGCAGGTTGGAGACCCCCCAGAAGCGGATCTTCCCGGCGCGGATCAGGTCGCCCATCACCGCGACGGTTTCCTCCATGGGCACGGTGCCCGGATCGCGGTGGATGTAGTAGATGTCGAGGTAGTCGGTGCCGAGGCGCGCGAGGCTCTCCTCCACCGCGCGCAGCACCCACTTGCGCCCGGTGCCGCGGCGGTTGGGGTCGTCGGTCCCCATGGGGTGGGCCACCTTGGTCGCGAGCACCCAGCGGTCGCGGTTGCCGGAGATGATGCGGCCCAGGATCTTCTCCGACTCGCCCTTGCAGTACACGTCGGCGACGTCGAGGAAATTCACGCCCGCATCGCGCGCGGCGCCCACGATGCGCTCCGCCTCCTCGGGGCTGGTGTGGTCGCCGAACATCATGGTTCCGAGGCAGAGCGGCGAGACCTTGAGGCCGCTGGCTCCGAGGTTGCGGTATTTCACTGGCGGGCTCCTTGGAAGAAGGACTTCAGCAGGTGCATGCCGGTGCGCACGCCGGCGAGGTACAGCGAGACCTTGGTGGATTCGTTGGGCGCGTGGTTGTTCTCGTCGTAGGGCGCCAGTGGGATCACGATCGACGGCAGCCCCAGCAGGCGCGTGAACACGAAGTCCGGCGTGGTGCCGCCGAGCGAGGGCACCACCAGCGGCTCGCGCCCGAACCCCTGGGCCACCGCGCGCTTCACTTGCGCCACCATCGGATGGTCGAGCGGCGTGCGCGAGGCGGGCGTAGCCTTGATGCCCTCCACCTCGATGCCATCGTAGCCGCGATCCTTCGCGAAGGCCTGGATGGCGGCGAGCACCTGGCCGGGATCCTGCCCGCCCACCAGCCGCACGTCGGCCTTCGCCATCGCCTCCTTGAAGATGATGTTCTTGAAGCCCTGGCCGGTGTGGCCCGCCGCGAAGCCCGAGACGTTGAACGCGGGCCGCAGCATCAGCCGCTCATGGAAGAGGGCGCCGTCGCTGCCAGTGATGGGCGCGGCACCCACGCTCTCGACGAACCCCGCATGGTCGAGCTGGAGGGCCTTCACCGCGGCCATCTCGGCGGGAGCCACCGTCACGTCGGCGTACCCTGCGCCCGGTACCTGCATGCGCCCCTCGCGATCGACCATCTCGCCCAGCAGGTGGATCAGGTCCAGCGTGGGATTGGGCGCCACGCCGCCGAAGTTACCCGAGTGAAGGTTGCGCTTGGCGCCCTTCGCCCGGAACACGAGGCCCAGGTTGCCGCGCACTCCCATCAGCAGCACCGGCTGGTCGTTGGGGAACATCGGGCCATCCGCATAACAGCAGAAGTCGGCCTTCAACCGTTCGCGATTCGCCTCGACGAATTTCGGCAGCGGGATGCTGCCGGTCTCCTCGTCGCCCTCGAGGATCACCTTGATCCGCACCGGCAGCTCGCCGTGCAGCTCCTTCCACAACGCGATCGCGTGGAGCATCGCCAGGTGCTGGCCCTTGTTGTCGCCGGCGCCGCGGCCCCAGATCCGGTCGCCCTCGATCACCGGCTCGAACGGCCGGGTGCGCCAGCCTTCCTGCTTCTCGTCGGCGGGGTAGACGTCGTAGTGGCCGTAGAGGAGCCACGTCACCGTCGCGTTCGCGGGCCCGGCCTCGGCGTAGATGATGGGGTGGCTCTCGGTGGGATGCACCTGCGCCGTGAAGCCCCAGCCCTCGAGGCGCTGCTTGAGGAACGCGACCTGGTCGGCGATGCCCTCGCCGGTCATGCTGACCGAGGCGATGCGGATGGAGTCGAGCAGCGTTCGGACGAGCGCGTCGGAGCGCTCGCGCACGGCGGATTCGATCATTGTCGGGGGTCTCGTCGAGGCGGTGGGGCGAGGACCATTCTACGTCGGCGCCCTATTCGAGCCGGAACTCGAAGGTACTGACCACCCGTATCCGCTTGGTGGGAGTGCTGGTGGGGGCGTAGCCGCCGGACTCGTCGTTGCCGTCGGAGCCGAAGATCTGGATGTGGCCCTGGTTGGCCGACTGGATGGCGCCCACCCCGGCGCCGGAATCGGCGGCGAACTGCTGCGCGATGGCGCGCGCGTTCTTGGTCGCGTCGGCGAGGAGCTGGGGACGCAGGTCGTTGAACTTCGCGAGCACGTAGCGGGGATTGGCCCGGCCCTCCTGGGCCTCGAGCACCACGCCCTGTTTGAGGAGCGCGTCGGTGGCGGCGGCGGAGGTGCGCACCAGGTCCACCCGCGCGCTGCGCACGGCGACCGATCCCGAGACCACGTAGCGAAGCTTTGGCAAGGGTTGGCCGCCGTGGTCCTGCGCATGCCGGTCGACGGTGGCGGCGGGATGGACCTCGATCTCCGCGTCGGTGAAGCCGCGTGCGCGCAAAAAGGTGTTGACGGCCTCGCGGTCGGCGGCGACCTGGGTGTGGGCGTCGTCGAGCAGCGCGCTGGCGCGCCGGAACGCGAGCGTCCAGACCGCCTGGTCGCTCGCGACGTCGCGCTCGACCAGCCCCTTCACGGTGACGGTGCGGACATCGGACTTGAATCGGGCCATGCCCTTGCCGATGAAGAAGCCGGCGGCACCGATGGCAATCGAGAGAACGAGCGTGGTGACGAGCGCGCCGGGAAACCAGGTGCGCGGGCTTTCTTGTTGCATGGGGAATGCGGACCTCGAGGTTTGGTGGAGCCCCATGGTGCCACCGTCGCGCTCGCGGGTTGGGGCCGTGCGGCGATGAATGGTGGCGAAAATCGGATGCCGTATGCGCAGCGCCCGGGAAATGCGCGAACGGCCGCGTGCCGGTGGCGTCCAACTGCGATTCCACGTCGGGAGGGGAATTACATGCGATTCGTGAACAAGGTGGTGATCGTCACCGGGGCGGGCTCGGGCATCGGGGCCGCCACGGCGCGGCGTTTCTCGGAGGAGGGCGCCGCGGTAGTGCTGGTGGGCCGCCACAAGGCCAACATCGAGTCGGTGGCGAAGGGCCTCTCGCCGGAACGCACCCTGACACGGGTCGCCGATGTCGCCAGGCTGAAGGAAATGGAGGCGGTGGTCGCCGCGACGGTGAAGCGCTTCGGGGCGCTCCACGTGATGGTGAACAACGCCGGCATCTTCAAGGGCGCGACAGTCACGAAGACCACGGCGAAGGAGTGGCAGGAGGTGATGGACACCAACGCGGGCGGCGTCTTCAACGGCAGCCGCGCGGCACTCCCGCACCTCATCAAGTCCCGCGGCTGCATCGTGAACACCGCTTCGGTGTCGGGCCTCGGCGGCGACTGGGGCATGAGCGCCTACGACGCCTCCAAGGGCGCGGTGGTGAACCTCACCCGCGCGATGGCGATGGATTACGCGAAGGACGGCGTGCGCGTGAACGCCGTATGTCCCAGCCTCACCCTCACCGGGATGACCGAGGACATGCCGAAGAACAAGAAGTTGATGGCGAAGTTCGCCGAGCGCATGCCGCTGGGCCACATCGCGATGCCCGCCGACATCGCCGCGGTGATCGCCTTCCTCGCGAGCGACGACGCGCGCTTCGTGACCGGCGTGAACCTGCCGGTGGACGGCGGGGTTTCGGCGTCGAACGGGCAGCCGAAGATGGAGTGAGGATCGCCGGTTCGGGAAGGCGGGTCGCGGCTGGTGTAAATTGCCCGCCATGCCCCGCACCCTCTCCCCGTCACCCGTCGCATTCGTCACCGGCGCCGCCCGAGGCATCGGCCTCGCCATCGCCGAGTGGTTCCTGGCCCACGGCTACCGCGTCGCCCTGGTCGACATCGATCGCGCCGAGCTCGCGCGAACCGGCAAGCGTCTCGCCGACCCGAAACGCGTCCTGGCGGTCCACTGCGATGTCTCGAAGGAGAAGCCGGTGAAAGCCGCTGTCGCGAGCACGGTGAAGGCCTTCGGTCGCATCGACGCGCTCGTGAACAACGCGGGCGTCGCGGTATTCAAGCCGCTGCTCGAGACTTCGCTCGCCGAGTGGGAGCACGTGCTCGGCACCAACCTCACCGGGGCCTTCATCTGCTCCCAGGCGTGCGCGCCGGTGATGTTGGAGACGGGCGGCGGCTCGATCGTCAGCATCGCCTCCATTTCCGGCCTCCGCGCGAGCACGCTCCGCGTGGCCTACGGCACCAGCAAGGCTGGCATCATCCAGCTCACCAAGCAGCTCGCCTCGGAGCTCGGCACCCAGGGCATTCGCGCCAACTGCGTGGCCCCGGGGCCTGTCGACACGGACATGGCCAAGCTGGTCCACTCGGTGGCGATCCGCCAGGACTACCACGACATCATTCCCCTGAACCGCTATGGCACGACCGACGAGATCGCCGCGGCCGTGGGCTTCCTGTGCTCGCCCGCGGCGAGCTACGTCAACGGCCAGGTGCTCGCGGTGGATGGCGGCTTCGAGTCGATGGGGGTGGGGTTGCCGACGCTGCGCACGCACCTCGCCCGGGATTCGGCGACGGCTGCGAGGAAAAAAAGAAAAGGCAAATGAATCGGTGTTGCCATGAAAAGCAAGCGGGGGCCTCTCGGGCCCCCGTTGCCATTCTTGCCCCGCTACATAGCGCTCAGTAGACCGGGATGTACTCCACGGCGCCGGTTTCGCCATCGTAGATCATGTCGTACGGAAACCAGTAGATGACCTCGTAACCCCAATCGTCGTAATACGCAAAGCCGATCCAGACCGTGTCGATGTACTGCGCCTGGGCGAGCTGCATCGAAACGGTTTGCATCCCCATTGACGGGGCCTGCGCCATCTTCTTGGTGGTCCGGTACTTCTTCACCGGCACTTCACCTTTTTCGGCATGGCTCACGGAAACCCCGGCGACCTTGCCGTCCTTCACGTTCACAAACGCCGAATGCTTTCCATTCTCGTGGAACTTCTGCTTGCCGTTCTTCTTGATCTTTTCGCCGACCAGGGTCTTGCCGTTCTCGTGCTTGTGCTTCTTGGCCTTTTTTTCCTTGTTGTCCTTGCCGCCTTGCAGACCCTGGTCCTTCTGACCCCTCGGCTGCTTCTGCTCCTTGGGCTCCTTGTCTTTCGGCTGCGCCACGGCCGAGCCATCGATCGACATCAGGGCGAAGGAGGCCAGCAGCAGGGTGAGGATGCGAAAAGTGCTCGTCATGGGTTCTCCGATCCAGCGTTGGGAAAGGTTTGACGTGCGCCCCCTCGCTTGGTTCGGCTTGCGCGCGTGGACGGAGCGGACTGTCTTTGA
>JBBQBW010000163.1:0-6258 GCA_038318025.1 Burkholderiales bacterium
CTGGAGTTGACCGGCGTCGCGCCCGGCCGGGCGGTGATGATCGGCGATACCACCCACGACCTGGAGCTCGCCGCCAATGCGGGCGTCGACGCCGTGGCGGTGTCTTACGGCGCGCACCACCCGGAGCTGCTGGCCACGCGCCCGGCGCGTGCGCGCTGCGACAGCGTGGCGGACCTGCATCGATGGCTCGCGACCAGCGGCTGATCTGCCCCTCGCTCGCCTTGGAGGAGGGCGGCCGCGGGACGCGCTTTCGCGTGAATTCGCTCGGCGGCGCGGAGCGCGGATTCGTGGTCCGCTACGACGGCGAGGCGCGGGCCTTCGTGAACCAATGCCCCCACGCCTTCACCGAGCTCGACTGGCAAGCTGGGGAGTTCTTCGACGAGGCTGGGCTATACTTGATCTGCTCGACTCACGGTGCGCTTTTCGACCCCGCGAGCGGCCTTTGCGTCTCGGGGCCGTGCCGCGGCGCCTCCCTCGCGAGGCTCGACGTGCGCGAGCGTGATGGCGAGGTGCTGCTCCTCGACGACCCCCCGAAGACGAGACCCAACGAAGCGCCATGACGGATCCGGCACCACCCCAATGGGAGCGCGCGATCCTCGAGAAGGTGGCCCTGAAGGCCCTCGAGGAGCAACGCCGCGCTCGGCAATGGAACGCGCTCTTCCGGCTGATCTGGTTCGGCTTCGCGCTGGTGGTCCTGGCGGCGATGATGGGTTGGATCGGGCGCCCGGACAAGGACGGGGGAGCCGCCTCGATCGGGCGCCACACCGCCGTGATCGACCTGGAAGGCATCATCGGCGTGGAATCGAAGGCCTCGGCCGAAAAGATGATGCGCGCGCTCAACCGCGCGTTCAAGGACCCCAATACCCAGGGCGTGATCCTGCGCATCAACAGCCCCGGGGGCAGCCCGGTGCAGTCCGGCTACATCAACGACGAGATGCGCCGGCTGCGGGCCAGGCATCCGAGCGTGCCGCTCTACGCCGTGGTGCAGGACCTGTGCGCCTCCGGCGGCTACTACGTGGCCGTGGGCGCCGACCGCATCTACGTGGACAAGGCGAGCCTGGTGGGCTCCATCGGCGTCATCATGGGCAGCTTCGGCTTCACCGGCGCGCTGGAGAAGCTGGGCGTGGAGCGGCGCGTCTATGCGGCCGGTGACAACAAGGACTTCCTCGATCCGTTCAAGCCGGAGAATCCGGCCCATGCCGAGCACGCGAAGCGGATGGCCGCCGAGATCCACGAGCAGTTCATCCGTGTGGTGCGCCAGGGCCGGGGCGCGCGCCTGAAGGAGAACCCGGACATCTTCTCCGGCCTGATCTGGACCGGGGAGAAGAGCATCGAGCTGGGGCTCACCGACGCGCTCGGCAGCGCGGAGTATGTGGCGCGCGAGGTGATCAAGGCCGAGAAGCTGGTGGACTTCACGCCGGACGAGAACTATTTCGAGATCCTGTCCAAGCGCCTCGGCGCCAGCGCGGGGGTCGAGCTCGCGCGGGCGCTCACCCAGGCTTCCGGCGGCGTAGCGTCCTTCGTCCGCTAGGCCCCCCAATGTCCGCCATCGCCGCGGTAAGCGCCCTCCAGGCCGATTTCATCCGTGCGGCGTTCGAGCGCGCCGCCCTCGGCCTGGCGGTGACCACGCCCGAGGGCGTGGTGATCCATGCCAACGGCGCGTTCTGCGCGATGGTGGGCCGCACGCACTCCGAGGTCGAGGGCCGCACCTGTCGCGACTACACTCATCCCGAGGACGGGCTGCGCGACGAGGAGCACCTGCGCGGCATGCGCGCCGGCGGCGATCCCCCCCCCGCGCTCGACAAGCGCTTCATCCGCCGCGATGGCGAAGAGGTGTGGGTGCGCTGCAGCGTCACCGTGGTGCGCGAGCCCGGCGCGCCGGCGAGCGGGGTGGTGTGCGCCTACGTGGACCTGACCGAGCAGCGCGCGCGCGACAAGTCGCTGCGCCAGGCCAACGGGTTCCTGAAGACCATCGTCGAGACCTCGCCCGTGGCGATCTACACCGCCGACGTGAACGGGATTATCGACTTCTGGAACGCGGCCGCGGAGCGCACCTTCGGGTTCACGCGTGAGCAGGCCATGGGCCGGCGCGCCCCCTTCATCCCCGAGTCACGCAGCGCCGAGGCGGCGAAGCTGCGCGAGCGCGTGCTGTCCGGCGAGGTCCTGTCGGGCCTGCAGCTCGAGCGCATGCGCGCCGACGGCAGCGCCATCCACATCAACGGCGCGGCGGCGCCGCTGCGCGACGAGAACGACCGCATCACGGGCCTCCTCGTCGCCTGCGTCGACGTGACCGCGGCGCACCAGGCCGCCCAGGACCTCGAGCGCCACCTCCACTTCACCCACGCGCTGCTCGACGCGATCCCGGGCCCGGTCTACTTCAAGGACCGGCAGGGACGCTACCAGGCCTACAACCGCGCCTGGGTCGACCTCTTCGGGCGCGGCGAGGAGTGCATCGGGCTCACCGTGGGCGAGGTGTTCGACGCAGCGTCCGCGCAGGTGCACGAAAGCCACGACCGCGGCTTGCTGGAGCGGCCCTCGTCGACCACCTACGAGATGCAAGTGCCGAGCCTCGCGGGCGACAACCGGCTCATGCTCTACAACAAGGTGAGCTTCGTCGACCAGGTGGGCGATGTGGCGGGGATCATCGGCGTGATGAGCGACCTCACGCGCTACAAGGAAACCGAGCGTGCGCTGGAGGCCTCGGAGGCGCGCTTCCGCGTGCTCACCGAGAGCTCGCTCGACCTCATCTCGGTGGTGGACGCGAGCGGGATCATCCAGTACCAGAGCCCGGCGGTGCGCCAGCTGCTGGGCTTCGATGCTTCGGAGACCGTGGGCAAGAACGTCTTCGACATGGTCCACCGGGACGACGCGGAGCAGACCCGCGCCGCTTTCCGCCGCATCATCGAGACGCGCCGCTCGAGTGAGCCGGTCGAGTTCCGCATCCGCCATCGCGACGGCATGTGGCGCACTTTCGAGTCCCTCGGCACCGACTGCCTGGCCAATCCGCACATCCGCGGCGTGGTGTTCAATTCGCGCGACGTGACCGACCGCAAGGTGATCCAGCAGCGCATCCAGCACCTGGCTTACCACGACAACCTCACCGGGCTGCCAAACCGCTCGCTGCTGCAGGACCGCCTGGCGCACTCGATCGCCCGCGCCGAGCGCACCAGCCGCAAGGTGGCGGTGCTGTTCATCGACCTGGACAACTTCAAGAACATCAACGACACCCTCGGCCACGACGTGGGCGACGAGCTGCTGCGCCAGGTGTCGCGGCGGCTGACCGATTGCGTGCGGCTGGGGGACACCATCGCCCGGCAGGGCGGCGACGAGTTCATCGTGCTGCTGGACAGCCTCGAGGAAAGCCGCGGCGCCTCGGTGGTGGCGCAGAAGATCCTGAATTCCCTGCGGTTGCCGTTCGTGCTGGGCGGCACCGAGAACCACGTCTCCGGCTCGGTTGGCATCGCCCTTTACCCCGAGGACGGCCGCGACGCCCAGACGCTGATGAAGAACGCCGACACGGCGATGTTCCACGGCAAGGGCCTGGGCAAGAACACCTACCAGTACTTCACCGCGCAGATGAACGTGGTAGTGAAGCGCCGCATGACGCTCGAGAGCGCGCTGCGCCGCGCGGTGATGCAGAAGGACTTCGTGCTGCACTACCAGCCGCAGATCGACCTGGAGAGCGGCGAGATCATCGCCGTGGAGGCCCTGGTGCGCTGGAAGACCGAGGACAGCGGCACCGTGATGCCCGGGGACTTCATCCCGCTCGCCGAGGAGACCGGCCTTATCAACGAGATCGGCGAGTGGGTGCTGCGCGAGGGCTGCCGCCAGGCCCGCGAGTGGCAGGACATGGGCCTGAAGGCGCGGCGCATGGCGATCAACCTGTCGGCCCGACAGTTCAGCGACAAGGGCTTCCTCGACATGGTGACGCGGATCCTGGCCGAGACCGGACTGGCACCCGAATGCCTCGAGCTCGAGATCACGGAGACCCAGGTGATGCGCCAGACCGAGGGCATGATCCAGCTGCTGACCCGGCTCTCCGAGATGGGGGTGCAGCTCGCCATCGACGACTTCGGCACCGGCTACTCGAGCCTGTCATACCTGAAGCGCCTGCCGATCCAGAAGCTCAAGATCGACCAGTCCTTCGTGCGCGACATCACCGTGGACCCCAACGACACCGCGATCGTGGTGGCGATCATCAACATGGCGAGGAGCCTCGAGCTCGAGACCATCGCCGAGGGCGTGGAGACGGCGGGGCAGCTGGCGCTCCTGCGATCCAAGGGCTGCCTGGTGGGGCAGGGCTTCTATTTCTCGGCACCGCTTCGCGCCGAGGCGCTCTACCCGCTGCTCAAGAAGAACAACATGTACGCTCAGGGCTCAGGCCAGCAGTAGGAAGATCGCGGGGCGTTTGCCGATCGCCTGGGGGCGCCGTTTCCATCCCTCGATCGTATCCATCCGGATCGATTCGCCGGCGCCCGTGAGATCGGCCGCGACGGCGAGCCGGGTGCGTTCGCCGCAGGCCTGCAGCAGGTCGGCGAGCATCGCCTCGTTGCGATAGGGGGTCTCGATGAACACCTGGGTCTCGCGCAGCCGCCCCGATTGCCGTTCCAGCTCCACCACCGCCGCGCGCCGCGCCTCGGGCTGGGTCGGCAGGTAGCCCACGAAGCGGAAGCGCTGGCCATCGAGGCCGCTGGCGGCGAGCGCCAGCAGGATCGAGGAGGGTCCCACCATCGGCACGACCGCGAAGCCCCGGGCGTGGGCCGCGGCGACCAGCCCCGCTCCGGGGTCGGCCACCGCCGGCATGCCGGCTTCCGAGAGGAGGCCCAGGTCGCCGGCCTCGAGGGGTGTGAGCAGGGCGGGCACTTCGGACGGGGGCGTGTGCTCGTCGAGGACCGCCATCGCGATCTCGCGCATCGGCCGCGGATGGCCGCAGGCGGCGAGGAAGCGCCGCGCCGACTTGGCGTCCTCCACCACGAACGACTCGAGCCGGCGCAGTGTCGCCAGCACCGGTGGCGGCAGAACCGCGGCGGGCGCCGTGTCCTCGGCGAGCCACGCCGGCAGGAGGAAGAGGCGCCCGGCCATCAGGGCACGTCGAAGCCTTCGGCGCGCAGGATGGAGGCGAGCGCGATGAGCGGCAGCCCCACCAGCGCCGTGGGATCGTCACCGCCCAGGCGCGACAGCAGGCTGATTCCCAGTCCCTCGCTCTTGGCGCTGCCCGCGCAGTCGAAGGCGGGCTCGAGCTCGAGGTAGCGGTCGATCTCGGCGTCGGTGAGGCGGCGGAAGGCGACGTCGGTGGTGACGACGCGTTCGTGGCGGCGCTCTTCCCGCGCGTTCCAGACGCATAGCGCCGTGTGGAACAGCACCGTGTGGCCGCTCAGCTGTCGAAGCTGGGCGCGGGCGAGCTCCAGCGTCCCCGGCTTGTTGATCGGCGCCCCGTCGAGGTCCGCCACCTGGTCGGAGCCGATGACCCACGCCTTTGCGTAGCGACGCGCCGCCGCCTCGGCCTTGGCGCGGGCGAGGCGCGCGGCGAGCAGGCGCGGGGGCTCGGCGTCCCGGGGCGTCTCGTCGACGTCCGGGGACCAGCACTCGAACGGCAGCCTCAGCCGCTCGAGCAGTTCCCGGCGGTACCGGGAGCTGGAAGCAAGGATCAAGGAATTATTAGACAAATCAAAGTTTTGTTGAATTTACTTCATCCAAAGTCTATTATACACGGCCATGGACGACGAATACCTGATCCACCCCGAGCGCATCACCGACAAGCCCCTCGCCATGGCCGGCACCTTCGCGCCTGCCGACCTGGAGCGCCTGCAAGACAGCCTCGCCAGTGGGGAGGGCGAGCTGCGCTACCGGATCACCGCCACCCTCGACCCGCACTCCAGAAAGCGGCTCTCATGTATAATCGAAGGCTTCGTTTTTCTCACGTGCCAGACGAGCCTCGAAGCTTTCCGGCATGAAATCATGATCTCGGATTCGATCATCCTCGTCGACAACGAGAGGCAGCTTCCGGCGATCGAGGAGGAAAGCGACGCGGAAGATTACCTCGTCGCGGATGAGCCGCTCGACATCCGGGACCTGGTGGAGGACGCGGTGCTCCTCGCGCTGCCGATGATTCCCCGGAAGTCCGGGGTCGAGGTGGCGAAGGCAGGGGAGGCGGGGGGTATCGAGCGGCCGTCGCCGTTCGCGGCCCTCGCGAGCCTCAAGCAGGACAAACAGACCTAGGAGATTCAAATGGCCGTACAACAGAACAAGAAGTCGCCG
>JBBQBW010000164.1:0-6239 GCA_038318025.1 Burkholderiales bacterium
TGGGTCACGATGTAGCCGTTCTTCATCTCCAGCTGGCCCTCGAAGATGTCGGTGTTGGGCTTGTGGCCGATGGCGATGAAGGCGCCGGTGACCTTGAGCTCCTTGGTGGTGCCATCGCCGCTCGACTTCAGGCGCACGCCGGTCACTCCCGACTTGTCGCCCAGCACCTCGTCGAGGTTCTGGTTCCATTCGATCGCCACCTTGCCCTCGCGCTGCTTGGTGAAGAGCTTGTCCTGGAGGATCTTCTCGGCGCGGAACTTGTCGCGGCGATGCACCACCGTCACGTGCTTCGCGATGTTGGAGAGGTAGAGGGCTTCCTCCACCGCGGTGTTGCCCCCGCCCACCACCACCACGTCCTGCCCCTTGTAGAAGAAGCCGTCGCAGGTGGCGCAGCCCGACACGCCCTTGCCCATGAACGCTTGCTCCGAGGGGAGGCCCAGGTACATGGCCGAGGCGCCGGTGGCGATGATGAGGGCGTCGCAGGTGTAGGTGCCCGAGTCCCCGATGAGCGTGATGGGCTTGCCGGCCAGCTTCACGGTGTGGATGTGGTCGAACAGTATCTCGGTCTCGAAGCGCTCGGCGTGCTTGAGGAACCGGTCCATCAGCTCCGGTCCCTGCACCCCCATGGCGTCGGCGGGCCAGTTGTCGACGTCGGTGGTGGTCATCAGCTGGCCGCCCTGGGCGAGGCCGGTGATGAGGGTGGGCTTCAGGTTGGCGCGCGCCGCGTACACGGCGGCGGTGTAGCCGGCGGGGCCGGAACCCAGGATCAGGAGGCGGGAATGTTTGGTCGTCATGCGGGGGAGGTGGGGCCGGAAAGGCGCTTCGGAAGGCGATTATCGCATCGGGCGGGCTCCGCTATGTCCCTGAAATTAAGGCTCTAAATGAGCAAGGTCCCCTAAGCTATTGACAATGAAGGGAATTTTATGTATTTAAGCGGCATGCAAGCCCTCCCGAAACGCGCCGCCGTCGGCGAGCGCACGATGGCGATCAAAGCGGTGCCGTTCTTCACGCGGCTGAACGATCGCGAGCTGGACGTCGTGCGCGCCGTGGCCACCGAGAAGAACTACCAGAAGAATGCGGTGGTCCTCACCGAGGGCGAGATGGGCGACTCGCTCTTCATGATCCAGTCGGGCAAGGTGAAGGTCTTCATCGGCGACGAGGAGGGCCGGGAGATCATCCTCAAGATCCTCGGTCCCGGCGACTTCTTCGGCGAGATGTCGATGATCGACAAGCAGCCGCGCTCGGCTTCGGTCACCACCCTCGAAGCCTCGGTCTTCATGGTGTTGTCCCACGCCGCCTTCGAGAAGTGCGTCGAGCAGCAGCCGCGCATCGGCAACATGGTGCTGCAGGTGCTGGCGCAGCGCGTGCGCGAGGCCGACCGCAAGATCGGCACCCTCGCCCTCATGGACGTCTATGGCCGCGTGGCGAGCACGCTGCTCGAGCTCGCGGTCTACACCGACGGCAAGCTCATGGTCGGCGAGAAGCTCTCGCAGCAGGACCTCGCCAACATGGTCGGCGCCTCGCGCGAGATGGTGAACCGGATCCTGAAGGACCTTTCGGAGCGCGGCTTCATCTCGATCGAGTCGAAGGCGATCACCATCATCAACCGGGAGCTGCCGCCATCGCTGTGAGCGCCGCGGCCCTCGAGGGCGCAGGCACCCATCCGCGCCTCGGGCGCGTGCTGCGCGAGGCCGGCTGGATCGTGCTGGCGGCCGTGGGCGCGTACCTCGCGCTGGTGCTCGCCTCCTACCATCGCGACGACCCGGGCCCGTTCCACAGCGGCCCCGCCGGGCTCGTCGCCAACCGCGGCGGCGTCGCCGGCGCGTGGGTCTCGGAGCTCCTGCTCTACGTCTTCGGGTTGTCGGCCTGGTGGTGGGTGGGGCTGGCCGCCTACGGGATCCTGAGGCTCTACCGCCGCGTGGACGCGTGGGAGATCCTCAATCGCCGCACGCTCGCGGTCTCGCTCACCGGCTTCGCCATCCTCATCGCCGCGAGCAGCACCCTCGAGGCGATGCGGATGCATTCGCTCACCGCCACGCTGCCGGAGGCGCCGGGTGGGGTGCTCGGCCTGGTGCTGGCGCAATTCGTCGAGCGCGCCCTGGGCTTCACCGGCGGCACGCTGATGCTGATCGCCGCGGTGGCCGCATCCTTCAGCGTCTTCACCGGGCTGTCGTGGATTCGCCTGGCGGAGCTGGTGGGCGCGGGGTTCGAGTGGTCCTTCGGCGCCGTGATGGCGCGCCTCGAGGCGCGGCGCGATCGCGAGCAGGGCAAGGTCAAGGCCCAGGAGCGCGAGGAGAAGGTCGAGGAGGCGAAGAAGATCTTCGAGGAGCACGAGCCGATCCGGATCGAGATGCCGCCGGTGGCGGTCGTGAAGAGCGAGCGCGTGGTGCGCGAGAAGCAGGTGCCGCTCTTCTCCGACATGCCGGACTCGCCGCTGCCGGCCGTGAGCCTGCTCGACGCCCCCGATACGCACATCGAGCGCCCCACCGCCGAGACGCTCGAGTACACCTCGCGGCTGATCGAGAGGAAGCTCCTCGACTTCAACGTCCAGGTGAAGGTGGTCGCGGCCTATCCCGGCCCGGTGATCACCCGCTACGAGATCGAGCCTGCCGTGGGCGTGAAGGGCGCGCAGGTCGTGAATCTCGCGCGCGACCTCGCCCGGGCGCTTTCGGTCACGGCGATCCGCGTGGTGGAGACGATCCCCGGCACCTCGTGCATGGGCCTCGAGATCCCCAACCCGAAGCGCGAGATCGTGCGCCTGTCGGAGATCGTGGGCTCCCAGGCCTACGCCGACATGAATTCGAAGATCACCATCGCGCTCGGCAAGGACATCACCGGCAAGCCGATGGTGGCGGATCTCGCGCGGATGCCGCACCTGCTGGTGGCCGGCACCACCGGCTCGGGCAAGTCGGTCGCGATCAACGCGATGATCCTGTCGCTTCTATACAAGGCCACCGCCGCCGAGGTGCGCCTGCTGCTGGTCGATCCCAAGATGCTCGAGCTCTCGGTCTACGAGGGCATCCCGCACCTGCTGGCGCCCGTGGTCACCGATATGCGACAAGCGGGTGCGGCGTTGAACTGGTGCGTGGCGGAAATGGACCGGCGCTACAAGCTGATGAGCGCGCTGTCGGTGAGGAACCTCGCCGGCTTCAACCAGAAGGTGCGCGAGGGCATCGACAAGAAACAGCCGTTGAAGCACCCGTTCACGCTCACGCCCGACCATCCCGAGGACCTCGAGGTCCTGCCGCTGCTGGTGGTGGTGATCGACGAGCTCGCCGACCTGATGATGGTGTCGGGCAAGAAGGTGGAGGAGCTGATCTGCCGCCTCGCCCAGAAATCGCGAGCGTGCGGAATCCATTTGATATTGGCGACGCAGCGCCCGTCGGTGGACGTGATCACCGGCCTCATCAAAGCCAACGTGCCCACGCGCATCGCTTTCCAGGTTTCGGCCAAGGTCGACTCGCGCACCATCCTCGACCAGCAGGGCGCCGAGAGCCTGCTGGGCCAGGGCGACATGCTCTATCTCCAGCCCGGCGGCGGAATCCCGGTGCGCTCCCACGGCGCGTACGTCTCCGACGCGGAAGTGCATCGCGTGGTCGAGGCGCTGAAGAAGCAGGGCGAGGCGCAGTACATCGACGGCATCCTCGACGAGCCTGAGCAGGGCGAGCTCGATGGAACCTCCGGCGAGGGCGGTGTCTCAGGAGAAGCGGACCCGCTCTACGACCAGGCCGTGCAGATCGTGCTCCAGAACAAGCGCGCCTCCATCTCCCTCGTGCAACGCCACCTGCGCATCGGCTACAACCGCGCGGCGCGCCTGATCGAGGACATGGAGAAGGCGGGCCTGGTGTCCTCGATGGCCTCGAACGGGAACCGCGAGATCATCGCCCCCAATAGAGAGAAGTAACCATGCGCAATCTCCCTCCCCCCTGGGGGAGGGCCGGGGAGAGGGTTCTCCTTTCCCTTGCTCTCATCCTGTCTTCGATGGCCGCCACAGCCGGCGGCCTCGACGACTTCCTCGCCTTCAGCGCCGCGACCAGATCCGCCACCGCGCGCTTCGAGCAGCAGGTGCTCGACCGCTCCGGCAAGGTCGTGGAACGCGGCTCGGGCCAGTTCGCCTTCGCCCGCCCCGGGAAATTCCGCTGGACCTACGACAAGCCCAAGCAGGTGCTGGTGGGCGACGGCCAGAAGCTCTGGATCCACGACCCGGACCTGAACCAGGTGACGGTGAAACGCATGGATGCCGCGATCTCCTCCACCCCCGCGGCGTTGCTCGCAGGCCGGGACGACATCACCCGGCTCTTCACCCTGCGCGACGCGGGCAGCGCCGATGGCCTCGAGTGGGTCGAGGCGACGCCCAGGTCGAAGGACACGGGCTTCGATCGCGTGCGGCTCGGCCTGCAGGGCAAGTCGCTGGCGGCGATGGAACTCCACGACCAGCTCGGCGGCCGCACGGTGCTGCGCTTCAGCGACCTCAGGCCCAATGTCGCCGTTCCCGCCGAGACGTTCACGTTCACGCCGCCGAAGGGTGCCGACGTGATGGAAGACGCCCCCACGAAAAAGTGAAGTTCTCCCTCTGCCTTGGGAGAGGGCCGGAGTGAAGTTCTCCCTCTCCCTTGGGAGAGGGCCGGGGAGAGGGTCGTTCTCACTCGACGCCCCCTTCGAGGCGGCGGCGGCCCAACGCGAGCGCCTGTCGCGGGTGGCAGCCCAGGTCGTCCAGGAAGGTAAACTCCTGTCATGACTGATCTTTTCACCGCCGCTGGCGAGGTGAACGTTCCCCTTGCCGAGCGCCTGCGTCCCAAATCCGTGGACGAGGTGGTCGGCCAGCAGCACTTGTTGGGCGAGGGGCGGCCCATCTGGGTGGCGCTGCGCGCGGGCCGCCCCCACTCGATGATCCTGTGGGGGCCGCCGGGCGTGGGCAAGACGACGCTTGCGCGCCTCATGGCCCACGCGTTCAACGCGGAGTTCATCGCCATCTCGGCGGTGCTCGCCGGCGTGAAGGAGATCCGTGAAGCGGTTGAACGCGCGAAGATGTCGCGCGATGCCATGGGCCGCCCCACCATCATGTTCGTGGACGAGGTGCACCGCTTCAACAAGTCGCAGCAGGACGCGTTCCTCCCCCACGTGGAGTCGGGGCTCCTTACGTTCATCGGCGCCACCACCGAGAACCCGTCCTTCGAAGTCAACGGCGCGTTGCTGTCCCGGGCCCAGGTGTATGTGCTGGAGAGCCTGAAGCCCGCGGATCTCGACACGCTGATCGAGCGCGGCTTCGAGGCGGAGGCCGTGGATTCCACGTCGGACGCCCGCGCGCGCATCGCGGAGTTCGCTGACGGCGACGGACGGCGCGCGCTCAACCTCGCAGAGCAGGTGATCCAGGCCGCCCGCGTCGAGGGCAAGCGCGGGGTGGACGTGGACTTCGTGAATGCCGTGTCGCAGCGCGCCGGCCGGCGCTTCGACAAGGGGGGCGAGAACTTCTACGACCAGATCTCGGCGCTGCACAAGAGTGTCCGGGGCAGCGACCCCGATGCCTCGCTCTACTGGTTCGTGCGCATGATCGACGGCGGCATGGATCCGCGCTACCTCGCCCGGCGCATCATCCGCATGGCGAGCGAGGACATCGGGCTCGCCGACCCGCGCGCGCTCGAGATCTGCATGAACGCCGCGGCGGTGTACGAGCGCCTCGGGTCTCCCGAGGGCGAGCTGGCCCTTGCGGAGGCGGTGATCTACCTTGCCGTGGCGGCGAAATCCAACGCGGTCTACACGGCGTACAACGCCGCGCGCGCCTTCGTGGCCCAGGACGGGACGCGCCCGGTGCCGTTGCACATCCGCAACGCGCCCACCAAGCTGATGAAGAACCTCGGCTACGGGAAGGACTACCGCTACGCCCACGACGAGGACGAGGGCTACGCGGCCGGCGAGAACTACTTCCCCGATGGCATGGAGCGCCCGAACTGGTACCAGCCGACGGGACGTGGGCTCGAGGGCAAGATCCGCGAGAAGCTCGAGCACCTGCGGTCGCTGGATTCCCAGGAGAAGAAGCTAAAATAGCCGTCATCGCGAAATAGCCGTCATCGCGAAAACAGCCGTCCTCGCGAAAACAGCCGTCATCGCGAAAATAGCCGTCGTCGCGAAAATAGCCGTCGTCGCGAAAATAGCCGTCGTCGCGAAAATAGCCGTCGTCGCGAAAATAGCCGTCATTCCCGCGAAGGCGGGAACCCCATGACCCCCATCCTTGGATTCCC